>JBBRBO010000079.1:0-18097 GCA_038205805.1 Desulfomonilales bacterium | reverse complement strand
CTGGTTGAGACCTCCGAACCCGCTTTGCCTAATTCGGAATGGGTTCGTTTGCGTTCCATCGCATGCGGAATCTCGGATTGGGATCAGGCTGTGGCCCTTGATGGTGATCCAGGACTTTTAGCTTATTATGTAGAACCGCCGTTCGTTCTGGGGGAGGAGATACTTGCGCTGGTTTTAGATCCCGGAGCTGACGCGGCGGGAGCTGAACCGGGAGAGCGTGTGATCATAAATCCCGTGCTGTCCTGTGTGCCTCGAGGTATTCCCGATCTGTGCTTTTCCTGCGCCTCCGGTGACCCCTCTCGCTGTCGTAACCTCGACGCGGGCACGGTGAGTCCCGGGTTTATGATCGGCGCGTGCCATGATACCGCCGGCGGTTGGGCGGAAAGCTTTGTGGCCCATCACACGCAAATTCGTTCGGTTCCACGGACAATGGATTCGGATACCGCTGTTCTCATTCCGGAATTCACACGAGCTTTACGAGCCGTCCTAAGTAATCGCCCTCTCCCGGGTGAGCGAGCGCTCATAATAGGCGCAGGTTCTTTGGGGTTGCTTATCATTTTTGCGCTGACGAAATTGAGCCCAGACTGCGTTATTACGACACTAACGGAATCTCCTTTTGAGGCGCAAATCGCACGAGAGCTGTTTTCATCTCCTGTCTTGACTGCTTCCGGTTTACGCGCCACTTACGAAGATATCGCCGACCAGCTAGGGGCGCGACTTACACGAGGTGACTCAGCGAAACCCTTGTTGGTCGGCGGAGCGGATGTGGTGTTCGAGACAACGGGAATACGAAGCAATATAGATCACGCCTGTCGGTGCGCAGTCGAAGGGGGCCGTGTCTCTTTAGTGGGAATTCGTCACTTGACGGGTATAGATCTCTCTTCATTATGGGCCAGAAAAATCCGGTTGAACGCTCCGATGTTCTCTGGAGCAGAGAGTCAGTACGGCAATAGAGAAACCTTTGATGTAGCCTTACAAGCCGCTCAGGAGTGGGATCTCGGCGCATTGAAATTACCTATACGAAAGTTTACTCTGGCACAGCACGATGAAGCTTTCGCTATGTTGAAATCGCCGGAAACAAGTAAACTAGTAAAGGCCGTCTTTCAACATGTGGTATAGTAAAGGGCGCCATGACACTAAAAAAAATACAACTGATCTTGAGAGACGCCGGTGTAGCTTCTCGAAGGAAAGCAGAGGAGCTTATTACAGAGGGAAGAGTAACTCTCAACGGACAGGTTGTTCCCGACTTGATCACCCAAGCTGACCCGGACAAAGAACATATCAAAGTAGACGGGAAGCTGATCCGATTTACGCGGGCCGAAAAGATGTATTTCTTGTTCAATAAACCGCGTAATATGGTGTCAACGATGAATGACCCTGAAGGCCGCCCATGTATCGGCGACGTAGTGACAAAGCTCAAGCTGACCCTTTTTCCTGTTGGCCGCCTGGATTTTGACGCGGAAGGGCTCATGATACTCACAAATGATGGGCGCCTCGCTCAAAAGCTCAGTCATCCAACTAATCAAATTCCTCGCACCTATCTCGTGAAGGTTCGTGGCACGCCGGATGATGCCGCGCTCAAAATGATTCGTTCCGGCATGCCTATTGGTGACGGTGATAAGGTGGGAGAAGTGCGCTGGTGGCTCATAAAAGGGCAGAAAACGACCACATGGCTGAAAGTGACGCTTTTCGAGGGGAAAAAAAATGAGCTGAAGCGCATTTTCTACCGTATAGATCATCCCGTTCGCAAGATCAGGAGAATCAGCTTTGGGCCGTTTACGCTGGGGAAACTTCCCTCGGGACAGTTGCGTGAGTTGACGTCGTCGGAAGCGGGTAAGCTTAAGGGCTTACTCAAGGAAAGCGCAAGCGGAAGCACACGAAAGAAATCATCCGGTCGTGAGAACAAGAATCGTTCAGGAGAACGCTGATAATAATGCGCCGTAGCCGTGTTGATCTTACAATGTGAGGAGCCGTTATGACCGACGTAAAGCAGCAATACAAGACCATTATGGAAGATCATTTTCCTGAGACCATGACTATTTCATTTGGCGATCAAACACTCGTATACAAGAAGCGCACGTGGAAAATACCGGATTCGGATGGGCTACTTGTCGAAAAAGGTTTACGATACGGGGAAAACCCTGGACAAGAAGCGGCTCTCTATGAACTCACGAACGGCAACCTTACTTTAGCTGACTGCAGGTTTATCGAACCGGCCAAAGGGTTGGTAAGCGCACTTAGTGAAGAGCAAATGATTCAATCCGGTAAGCATCCCGGCAAAACCAATCTTACTGATGTGGATAATGCTCTCAATATTTTAAAATATTTCCGCTCTGAGTCCGCCTGCGCCATTATGAAGCACAATAACCCGTCCGGCGTAGCCATCGACAGTGACGTAAGTCAAGCGTATTTTAAGGCGGATCGCGCTGATAGAATAGCGGCCTTCGGAGGAGCGGCGGTGTTCAACGTCCCGGTGGACCTCGCTACAGCGGAACTGATTTCAAGAAATTACTTGGAAGTGGTGGCGGCGCCCGATTATGAAGAAGGCACAGTACATGTTCTCAGTGGACGCAAGAATCTGCGCATCTTAGCTCTTCCCGGCATAAACAACTTAGAAGCTTTCAGTAAAACGCGCTTTGTGGATTTCAAATCTCTGATGGACGGCGGTATCGTTGTACAGCAGTCCTCTGTAAACGCAATTTTGTCTCCTAAGGATCTTAGACCGGCAAGGACAATGTACAAGGGCGCCGAATACAAGATGGAACGAACGCCCACGGACCGAGAACTGGCGGATATGGTATTCGGCTGGGCCGTCGAACAGGCAGTCACCTCGAATTCAGTGCTATTCGTGAAGGACAGGTGTACGGTAAGTATCGGGGTAGGGGAACAGGATCGCGTGGGCGTTGCGGAAATAGCCGTGTTCAAGGCTTATACTAAATTCAGGGATCGGCTGTGTTTTGAACGTTACGGGCTGCCTTACGCTGAGCTTGTAGACCCGAATAAGCGAGCCGACTTACAAGCGGAAACGGATGAGGCTCGAGGCGGACTGGCGGGGGCTGTTATGGTCTCAGATGCCTTTTTTCCTTTTAGAGACGGCGTGGAGGTAGGAATCCGGCAGGGTGTGGGAGCCGTTGTTCACCCCGGTGGATCGGACCGCGACTTCGAGTCTATTCAGGCATGCAATGAAGCGACTCCTCAGGTGGCTATGATGTTCACGAATCAGCGCGCATTCAAGCATTAGACGCGGGGCACGCTTGCCTACGCTAACCAGTGAGGATGCTGTCAGGCAAGTAGGCGACAGAGGGCCGGCGAACGAACTTTCCGCCACACCATTATTTTTGTATCGAAACCATTCGGTCCAATTCGTTCCTCGTCTGTCCGAAGAAGCTCTTCAGATATAGGATGACACGCATGAAGAGGCGCAGGCTTGCCAAGATTGCCATATACTTACGCCTTTCGGTTGCTGTAACAATATACATATCGCAGGGCGCCTATGCGGCTACCTTTGAGAAACTCGATGCTATAATTGACGCTAATAGGGGAGCCATATTAGAGGCTTTGAATATGCCGCAACACGAGTTACTGCGTGAGTTTCTGTCACGTTGCCGAGGAATCGCCGTATTTTTCACTTTGCTAAAGCTCGGGTTCGCAATCGGCATGAGCTAAGTCAACGATATGGTAGTTCGGAGGGAACACGTCACGGGGCAATTGACCAGTCCCGCTTTCTTTCAGATGCGTAGCGGCGGTCTAGGCTCACAAGTGGGAGCTCGATCCACGGATTTTGTCCTGCTTATAATGAGTGAACATGCCGTGCAGCGTCTTCTGGAGGACAAATGCGTACTCGGCGCCAATATTTCAGTCGCTACGGGACCGGTGGGAAGAGGCCTCTCGGCTGAAACCCATACCGGGTTTGAGTCCGGCATGCTGTCGTATTCTCGAGCGAGGGGTCTCTTTGCAGGAGTATCCCTCACCGGAGCGACGATGGAGGCTGACAAACCAGCCAATGCAGTCTACTACGGCGAAGGCATCACCGTTCAAGATGTGTTCTATGAAAATCGTGGCGCCTCTACGGAAAACGTCTCTCTCTTGCGACGGTTTTTACACGCGGCAGTGCAGCCGGCTGGGAACAAATCGGAAAAAAGCTCTTGAGATATTTTACCGACAGCGTGCCGGAGCCATATCGTTCGGGTCTAGCCCCGGCGCTGCGAATGCTCTTGTAGAAACCGTCGCCCCTGCTCTCCTGTATTGGTCGGCGTCCATACAGTGAGTCCTACGATGGTGAGCAGCTTCCTCGTCGATCCCGATTGTAGTATACTTTCAATGAAATTCACATCTATGTAAGTGAGGAAAATTATGGCAGATTTGGCACGTTTCGGGGTCTCCATTCCAGAGGATCTACTTGATAAATTTGATCAGTTGATCGGCGGTAAAGGCTACACCAATCGCTCTGAGGCTATTAGAGATCTCATCCGCGACAGATTGGTGGAGGATCAGTGGAGTCAATCTATGCGCGAAGTTGTAGGCACCGTAACGGTGGTTTACAATCACGAGCAAAGTGAACTTGCTCAAAAGCTGACCGAGATTCAGCATCGTAACCATGCTCTCATCATCAGCGCTGTACACGTGCATTTGGACGCTCACAACTGCTTAGAAGTGCTAATAATAAGGGGCTCCTCCGAAGAAGTCAGACGGGCAGGTGAACTCCTGATATCCACTCGTGGCGTGAAGCACGGCAAGATTACCATGACCACAACTGGGCAGGAGCTTGAGTAATGCGCACATGCAGGCAAAATTGGTTGTACAGCCGGAATAGATCGGTTTGTGACCTCTGCACGCCTGCGCGTAGACTGGAGTGGATTTAAATGATGTACGGCTGCGCGGACCACGCCGTACGTAGCAGACCATATTCTACCTGTGGTCCCGCCATGGTTGGAAAAGTATCACCTATAGTTTTGCCCTTTTAGTATGGGCAATCCTGTAAAATATCGCAAAGGGATTGAAAAATATGGCGTTCCTCCAAAACAGTTTTTACTACAACAATATAACGGACGCCGCGCTTTTTGATTTTTAATAAGTGCTTGCAAATGTGGCTTGTTCTCCGAGGCCACATATGCTTTGCTTTGTATATCCAGTACAAGTTCAAGCAAGGAGGTCTCGGATGGATCAGAAGATAGAGGAAGCGCAGCACCCCCACAAAGGTTCCCATTTACATATCACAATGTAAAGTAATGTCCAAATACCTGATATCACGATTGGTTAACTGCCAACCAACTGATTTCATAAATCATTACCCATGAGGGTGCGGAACGCGATTCAAAATTCTTCAGGAGCGGACGTTCCGTAAAACCGTCATATGCGAACGGAGTACGCGCTGCTCCTTCAACAAGGACTTGTCGGCAAGACGGTTTCTCACCGCGTTGACGGTGTTCTCTTCGGCCGCTTAGTGCATAGCGCTCTTGAAAAGTTCTTTGCGAACCTCGGGGTCCTGGAAGTGATCGGGGTCATTCAAATATGCGTGGAGTATTCGCCATTCAGTAGGATTCATTACCTTCTTGAGTAATTCCAGCCCTTCCGTCTTGAATTTAATGAGGCTCAACAACTCGAGATCGTGTTCAGCGGCCGTCTCTTTGCCTCCCTGTTCGCGGTCTAGAGCCACAATGACCGTTTTGCACGTAATGTGGCTCAATTCTCGTTGTTTTAATTCATAGCGCACCTGTTCCATGGCTACAAGTTTGCTGTCAAAGCGTGTCACCAGATCGTCCAGCAGCGCTATGTTGTCGCCCCGTTGTATGTCTCCTTCAAGAGATGAATGCTCTCCGTAAGAAGAAATGGCCTCGCGAAAGGCGGTAACTGTTGTGACGCCTTGTATCTTTCGAGTAAACGCCGCAGGTATACCGCACACCGCCGACAGGCCCGACGCTAAGGGAACACCGGCCATAGCTATACCCACAATCTTGTTGATATGAGGCGCTTCTTCCTGAATGAGTCGGCCGAGTGCAATACAGACGGCTTTAAAGACGGCCGGATAGGACAGCAGCGGCCTGAGTTGTATATACAGCGGGCTGTAAAGTCCGGAAACCAACGTCCAGCCTTCGGGTTTATCCCTATAAAATGTGCGTATCATCCGGTGTTCGTACAACAAGCGGAGAATGTTTCCGGCCAAGTCCGCTTTTTCTTCCACCCAAGTCATGAAAACCTCTTTTCTTAAAAAAAATAATGCGTCTATTTGTCTATGCGCTCTGGTCGAGATAGGATCCTAACAAAGCCGACGACCGATCCTTTCAATATATTCAGCCGATATAACTCGCCCTGGGTACACCAAAGCATAGCTCGCGCTCAAACCGGAATGTAGATTATTCCTCTTGGTCCACTGTAATCCCGTACTGCTTTAGCTTCGCATGGATTGTGGTGTAGTCTATCTTAAGCAGCCGCGCGGCCTTCGCCTTGTTCCCGCCCGTTTTCTTCAGCATACGGGTGAGAACGTTTCGTTCAACTTCAATGGTGTGCCGGCGCACGATGTCTTTGAGCGAGAGCCCTTCCCATTCTTCGGCTGGAGTGTTGTCCTCTTGACACTCAGGGAGTTCGCAGGTTTCACCCCAAATGATGTGCTCAGGGAGAATACGACTGTCGGCGTGAAGAGCAGCCCTTCTTACCACCGTACGCAATTGGCGGACATTTCCGGGCCACCGAGCTTCAGTTAAAACTGTTGCGGCTTCGTCGGAGAAACCCTGAATGGCTTTGGCGAGTTCTTCGTTGGTCTCCTTCAGTATTCGCTTCGCAATGTGGAGAATGTCCTCGCGTCGGTCTCTCAAGGGCGGGATCGCGACGGTAAATTCACTCAGCCGATAAAACAAATCCCTGCTAAATGAACCGGATCGAACTGCAAGGCTTAGACTAATGTTTGTGGCTGTGATGACCCGTACGTCCACATGCACGGGCTTTGCGCCTCCTACTTTGAAAAAAGTTCGTTCCTGGATTGCTCTCAGCAGCTTGATCTGTGATCCCTGCGGCATGTTCGTTATTTCATCCAAGAAAAGGGTGCCGCCCTGGGCCAACTGAAACTTACCCGGCCTATCCGCGACAGCGCCTGTGAATGCGCCTTTTTCATACCCGAAGAGTTCGCTCTCGAAAAGTGTTTCGGGGATGGCGCCGCAGTCCACTGGAATTATAGGAAATTTTGAGCGAGGACCAGCATTATGAACAGCGTTGGCAACGAGTTCCTTGCCGGTGCCGGTTTCGCCTTGTATAACGACGGAAAAATTCGAGGGCGCAACAAGCGCTATTTCCGAGATTAAATGTGAGATGGCGTCACTGCGTCCCATGCGCTCCTTAAAATGCAGGACCAAATCGCTTTTTTCATCAATGCTGATTTTCGGCACAGACGGCGTCTTATGGGCCAAAGCTTCCGTAATTTTGGCAAGCAGCTTGACCTTATCCAATGGTTTCGAGAGATAATCGAAGGCGCCTTCTTTCATTGCCGTAACGGCGCCGTCAATTCCGCCCCACCCAGTAATCATCAGGATGGGCACCTGCGGCGACAGACGTTTAGCCTTGCGAAGCGCTTCCATACCGTCCATTCCCGGCATTCGCACATCCAAGAGCATGAGGTCGGGGATGCCGAGCTTTAGCATTTCCAGGGCGGTTTCTCCACTATTTGCCACAATGGGGGAATAGCCTTTCTTTTCAAGAAAACGGAACAATATGTCGCAGATGTCCTTTTCGTCGTCAACGATAAGAATTCTTTGTCCTGAGGAGGGCATACAGAAGGCTCCCATATTCGTTTCGTCAAAACAGCGAAAGCAAGTCGGCGATGTCAATGTGATAATGAAGCGAGGACGCTTTGATCTTAATTATCTCACCCTCGGCGACCATTTTTCAAGACTACCCTTTTATCACAAGGAACAGTTGTAGCAAAGAAAAAGCCGGTGTCGGCGGCCTCTGATACGCGCCCATGTGATGTGTACAGCAACCGATAATTTCCGGTTGTGGGAAGATTTCTTTGACGTATGGCCGTTTCCAGTGGTATTCGTTAGAGAGAAGAATTTTTATGCATGACGCGACTTCCTGCGGGGTGGAAACGTATACAAACAAACAATCTCCCTCCGGTATGTATCAACTGCCTGGAATTGACGGAGCACGACCAATCGAGGCCGTGGGTATGCAGATTGAAGCGGCCGAACAATGGCTTCAGGCCCCGTGAACTCTTGCGTGACAAGGATGAATGCATGAATCAACCGCTTGCAGGCGTAAAAGTCCTAGATTTGAGTATGAATTTGCCGGGGCCGTATATGACCTGGCTGATGGCCCTTTTGGGGGCGGATGTTGTCAAAATCGAAAACCCTGAAGGTGGAGACTACGGCAGAGCCTTGGTGGACAAAGCAGGCGCCTCCCCATTTTTTGACGCTCTTAATCGTAACAAACAAAGTGTGGCGCTTAATCTGAAGAGCGAGGCGGGAAAAGCGGTCTTCTTGAAGCTGATTAGCACATACGACGTAGTTGTGGAGGGCTTTCGGCCGGGAGTGCTTGATCGACTTGGTGTCGGCTATAATAACGCGGCTGCAGTGAATCCGCGAGTCATTTATGTTGCCGTTTCGGGATATGGTCAAGATGGATCTTTACGAGATCGTGCGTCTCACGACCTGAACTTTCTTGCCTTATCGGGGATTCTTTCGATAACCGGAACCAGAGAAGGCGCCCCTGGGATGCTGGGCGTCCAAGTAGCGGATTTCATAGGCGGCAGCCTTTTCGGCGCAGTAGGTTTGTTTGCTGCGCTCATGCAGCGGGAACGCTCCGGTCGCGGTCAATTTGTTGATGTCTCAATGTTCGACGGCGCTTTCGCAGCATTGACCATGATTTTCGGCACGGTGACCCTTGGCATGGAGAAGGCGGCGCCCGGAAAAATGCTCTTGAATGGTAAGAGCCCTTGCTACAATATCTACAAAACTAAGGAAGGGCGTTACATGGCGCTTGCGGCTATTGAGTACAAGTTTTGGGCGAATTTTTGTCGAGCTGCCGGACGTGAGGATCTTCTCAGCCAGGGATATGGCGGACCTGAGGTCATCGAGCAGGTTGCCACGATTTTTGCCGGTAAAACGCGCAATGAGTGGACCGAAATATTCCATTCGATGGATGCGTGTTGTGAACCTGTACTGTCGGTGATGGAAGCGGCGGATTCCCGACTCGTTGCTGATAGAAACATGATTGCGACCGGTCCCGACGGCATGCGCTACGTAGGCAATCCATTGAAAATGTCCGAATGCGAGTTTTCGGAGTATGCGCCTGCGCCTAAATTGGGGCAGCATAATGAGGAGATCTTGAGGCAGTTGGGCTACACTCTTGAGGAGCGGGAAATGTTGCGCAGAGAGGGGGCTTACTGACAAACTTCCGCTATTCGCCACAATGCGCTTATTCATTATACGTATTCAGTTGTCTGGAATCTTACATAACAGTCATAACGGCTCAAAGGACCTACTACGGCTCTGAGACCGGTGAGGTTTCACGCAACAGTTTGCCGTTACGTTAGGATGGAAGAATGGAAAAACCAGAAAAAAAACGACTTTCTAGGGAAGAGCTGCAAAAACTTCGAGAAGATCTTATGGAAACGGATACGGTCACTCGCATCGAAAATACCTTAATGATCCTTTCCGGAAAAGGCGGAGTTGGGAAAAGCTCGGTTGCGGTAAACATAGCGGCTGCACTTGCAGCTTCGGATAAGCAGGTGGGTCTATTGGACATCGACTTGCATGGCCCGAGTGTGCCGACTATGCTCAACCTGCAGGGAACTCATTCTCCGGGTGTCAATGAGCGTGGCCTCATTCCCGTGCGATACAATGATAATCTGAAAGTGATGTCCATCGAATTCGTGATGAAAGAACAAGCTCACGAGGCGATTATATGGCGTGGGCCGATGAAACATCGCATGATCCGGCAATTTATCAGTGAGGTGCATTGGGGTGATCTCGATTTCCTTGTTGTGGACGCGCCTCCAGGGACTGGAGATGAGCCGCTTTCCATCTGCGAAATGGCGCCCCCCCATTCTCAGGCAATTATCGTTACAACACCCCAGCAAGTTGCCATTAATGATGTGAAGAAATCCATACGCTTTTGTCGTAACATGGAAATGCCCGTGTTCGGTATCATTGAAAACATGGGCACGTTTATTTGCCCCAATTGCGAAGCGGAACACGAATTGTTCAAGCAAGGCGGCGGTGAAAAACTAGCGCGAGAAACAGGGTTCAAGTTCTTGGGAAGGATTCCCTTTGATCCCCGAATTGTTCAGTGTTCGGATAACGGAAAACCCTTTGTACTGGAATACCCTGAATCGGCCGCCGCTCAAGCGATTCAAAAGATTATCAAGCCCATTTTGGTGTTAGCGCCGCCGCGTCTAAAGAAACATTAAAGCGAGCGCACCCGGAGAGACTCACTCAGGTTGCGCTCGAGTTACTTTGCCCACCATGCACATTTTCGTAGGAGCGTGAGGTGAGGGCCGAATAGCCAAAAAGCCCGCCCCCTACCACTTGGACCGCTGAAAACCAGGAGAACCCATGTTTCCGCTCCGTGACAGCACTCCGTCAGGAACTATCCCTATTGTTACTATTTTGTTGATAATTGTGAACGGTCTGATGTTCTTTTATGAACTTTCAATGGGACCGTATATCGATCGATTTGTAACGCTCTATGGGGTAACGCCGTACAACATTTTCCATTTCACTGCTCAAAGCGGCGGCTTTTTCGGGAATGTTCTCATTCCCTTGTTCACGTCCATCTTTATGCACGGCGGTTGGTTGCACCTAATTGGAAACATGTGGTTTCTCTGGATTTTCGGGGACAATATTGAAGATCGACTAGGGCACTTTGAGTATCTAATCTTCTATTTGCTGTGTGGTGTGGGCGCCACGCTTATACACGTGATGTTGCATCCCAACTCTCATCTGCCCACCATCGGAGCAAGTGGAGCTATCGCCGGGGTGCTGGGCGCGTATCTATTGAGCTATCCACAGGCGCGTGTCTATACATTACTGATACTCGTAGTTATCATCAGGTTTGTGGAACTGCCGGCTTTCATATTCTTGCTGGTATGGTTCGGTTTACAGCTTGTGAGCGGAACATCTGAGCTATCCACTCCTACGGCGGATTCGGCAGGAACGGCCTACTGGGCGCACCTGGGAGGCTTTGCAGTGGGTATGGCGCTTATTTTACTCATGCCCAAGAACCCTGACCGCGTTGTGCCGGCATGGTACGAGCGAGACAGGAATTTCGTAGCCTAAGGCGGTTTTGCTCGCTCGAACCTGATACGGCAAGCGGATTCCCGTAATTCGAAAATGTCCTCGACAATGATCGCCACACTTTCTTTGATTGGTTAGCTATGCCTCTCGCCTTAATATGATAGCGCCCAGCGGTGGCAGCGTGAGACTTAAACTCTGGGAGTAGCCGTGCATCGCACGATGTTGGGTGACGATAACGCCGCCGTTCCCTACGTTTGACCCTCCGTAAAAAATGGAGTCCGAATTGAGAATTTCTTTGTAGAATCCCTGCTCAGGGACGCCGATTTGATAGCTTTCCCGCACCACAGGGGTAAAATTGAATACGCAGACGAGAAATCCGTCGGAGCTGCGTCGGATAAAGGCCAGTACGCTGTTCAGGCTATCCGTGCAATCTATCCACTCGAAACCTTGGTGTTTCGTATCGAGTTCCCACAACGGGCTGTTTTCAAGATAGAGTTTCCCCAAGTCTTGGAAATACTGGGAAATTCCCACGTGAGGCGCATACCGGAGCAAATATCTCTCTAATTGCCCTTCGTGGTTCCATTCATTCCACGTGCCAAGCTCAGAGCCTGCGATGAGGAGCTTTTTTCCCACATGGCAGTACATATAGGCATAGAGCAAGCGCACGTTGGCGAACTTACGCCAATCATCACCGGGCATCTTACGCAGTATGGAACCTTTGCCATAGACCACTTCGTCATGAGACAAGGGTAAAATGAAGTTTTCGCTGTAGGCGTACATCATTGAAAAGGTGAGATCATTGTGATGCCAATTACGGTGAATGGGATCCTTAGAAAAGTAGCTGAGAGTATCATGCATCCAGCCCATATCCCATTTAAAACCGAACCCGAGGCCGCCAATGTAGGCGGGGGTAGTCACGCCGGTCCAGGATGTGCTCTCTTCCGCGACGGTAAAACAGCCTGGGAAACGCCCATATACCACTGCGTTAAATTCCTTCAGAAACTCAATGGCTTCAATATTTTCATTGCCCCCGTAGCGATTCGGAATCCACTCACCTTCACCCTTGCTGTAATCTAGGTAAAGCAATGAAGCCACGGCGTCTACTCTTAGGCCGTCAATATGGTATTTATCCAACCAAAATAGAGCGTTACACACGAGAAAATTACGCACTTCGTTACGACCGTAATTAAAGATCAGCGTGCCCCAGTCTTTGTGTTCACCTTGTTTGGGATCGGCATGCTCGTACAAAGCGGTCCCGTCGAAAAGTCGTAAGCTGAAGTCATCCCGGGGAAAGTGAGCCGGAACCCAATCTAGGATTACTCCAATTCCGTTTTGATGCAATATGTCTACAAATTCCTGAAAATCATCGGGGTTGCCGAATCGACTGGTAGGAGCGAAATATCCCGTGACTTGGTATCCCCATGACGCATCAAATGGGTGTTCCATAATAGGTAGCAGTTCCACATGGGTAAACCCGTACGCTTTGCAATGCTCCACGAGGGTCGGGGCTATTTGCGTATATGTTGCCCATCGATTTTCCTCCTCCTCTATCCTGAGCCACGATCCCAGATGCACCTCGTAAATGCTCATGGGAGAGGCATAGTGATTAGTCGTGCGCCGCTTTGTCAGCCAATCCTCGTCCTTCCAGGTGTGTTCGTCTATGTCCCATACCCGACTCGCTGTACCCGGACGAAGCTCCATATAGAAAGCATAAGGATCAGTTTTCACCCTTAATTCGTTGCTCAGTGTCTTGATTTCATATTTGTAGCAGGCGTCTTGTTCAACGCCGGGAACGAAAATTTCCCATATACCGGAATCGCCCATACTGCGCATAGGATGGATGCGGCCATCCCAGCGGTTAAAATCACCGATGACGCTCACGCGCTTTGCGTTCGGAGCCCATACGGCGAAAGAAACCCCCTTTATGCCGTCCATTATTCTAAGATGCGCCCCAAGCTTTTCATAAAGATCAAAGTGTTTTCCTTCTTTGAAATAGTAGACGTCCTGCTCACCGAGTGAGGGGGTAAAGCGGTACGGTGAAATCTCTTCCCACTGATCTCCACCGGGGAAGGCGTACACAACGGAATAGCCGATAGGGGGAGACACATCGGGCAAAAAAGTCCAAAAGAGTCCGGGAGCGCCTGCGGACGTAAGCTCAATGAGGCGTCCCTTGTAGCGAATTGCGGCTGCAATCGCATCAGGATGAAAGGCTCGGATGACCGTGCCCCGCTTTCCTTTGACCTCTGCGATGTGAGCCCCTAAAATGCTATGTGGATCAGAGTGTTCTACGGCGAAGATTCTTTTTACATCTTGGTCTACGATTCCGTAGAGAAAGTCTTTGGGATACATGATATTCCTATTATGTAATTGATATGGACGCCTTTGCAATTCTCGCACAACTATTCACCGAGTTTGGATCAACCCTTTCAACGGAAATGCGGTGATCCGGACGAAACATGAGGCTCCTCTCCGGTCGCAAGCGGACGAGAATCCGTTTCAAACCCAGTGAACCTTACCAGGTTTACGGCGCCATCTTGTTGTGCTCCGGTACGTTTTCAGCCCTCACGAAAAGTATTCTGCTACAATTAGGACAAGAAAGGAATTCTTCTCGTTTGAGAACGCGAATATTGAGCTGAGGGGGCAGCAACAAATGGCACCCTGTACAGCCGCCGCTGTTTACCTCGGCGAGTGCGGCTCCTCTGGCTTTGCGAATGGTTTCATACCGTTTAAGAAAAGAACGATCCACCTGCGCAGCTAATTCCGCTCTCTTTGCCCTGAGCGTTTCGAGCTCTTCTTCCGCCCCATTTCCTACTGATTCGTGTTCTGCTTTTTTCTCTAAAAGGCTGCTTTCGAGGGCTTTGTACTCGCTGTCTTTCTTGCCGTGGAGTTTTCTCAGACTTTCCGCCTCAGTCATAATACTGAGCAGCGCATCTTCAATTTCTCCGGCAATTTTCTTGCCGAGCTTTACTTCACGGGTCAAAGCGGCAAATTCTTTCTGGTTCTTGATACCCAGAAGGCGTTTTTCGGATTTTCTGATCTTTTCCTGTTCGGTGGCGAGTTCGGATTCTCTTCGCTGTTGGTCACTTTCGGAGACGGTGAGCTTTTCTTGCATTTCGGTGAGGTCTCGACGGAGGGCTACAAGGTTTCGAGCAATATCCTGAACTTCTCTTGGCAATCGCGCTATTTCTGTTTCATGCCGGTCTATTTGGATATCCACATCTTGCAGCCTCTCAAGAAGGTCAAGCTGTACTTTCAAGTTCGTCCTCCTAGGGCTTGAGTATTTTGAACGGGTTCTGTTGCAAATTGTATGGGATCAAACGTGCCTGTATACCGGAATCGCTGAACGCCTGACCTAGTTTTCCGACCAGGAGAGGTACGCATTGTCGCTCTAGGCCATAATGACCTGCGTCGAGAACCGGTATGTTGAATGTTTTAGCTTCGAGAGCAGCGTGATACCGTACGTCTCCCGTCAGCATTACATCGGCCCCTTCGGCCACGGCATTTTCAAGGTAACCCATCCCACTTCCACATGCGCAGAAGACTTTTCGTACATCGCGGTCATCATCGGCTATGATAGAGAGGTGCTCCAACGTAAACCGCTTAAGAACTTTGTCGGCAAATTCCGCTAGCGCCATAGGGGCTGAGAGAAAACCTATACGAGCGCACGTCGCGCCTCTAGGGGCTGTAACTGAATGCAGGTCCAGGAGTGAACATATTTCGTCGTTCAGCCCACCGGGAGCCGCATCTAGGTTTGTGTGCAGTGCGATGATGCTGATGTCGGATTTGGCTGCCGTAATTACGGCTTTTCCTACGAATTCGTTGAGGAGAATCTGTTTCAGTGGTTTAAGCAGGAGGGGATGGTGAGTAACGAGCAATTGAGCGGCTGAGCGGGCGGTAAACTCTACGGCTTCAGCGGAAGGGTCCAGACTGACCACGATGCCTTCTACTATCTGGTCGGGACTTCCTATTTGTAGACCGCAATTGTCCCACTTTTCCGCAAAATCAAAGGGAAAGAGGCTATCTGTTAGAGCTAAGATGTCACGAACCCTCAAAGCGGTCATCATTTACATCCAATAATGATTGTGAGAAAAAGCCGGATTTTCGCACCACATGTTTCTCATTCACAACCGCCGCGAACACATACAAAGAAAGAGCCGTGTGCTGCGCAACACGAGTTCAGCTAATTGACATGGAGCCGCTGCTATTATAGCAAAGCCATGTTAAACCAAATGCTGGATGTTATAGCGGTCCTACAGCCGCTCCAGGACAACAGTCCGTTACGGTCGACGGTCTAAAACGCTATGACGGAATGTCAATGTTACCGGCCTTAAATAAGTCACGGGGAGCTTGTTGAGCTCCCCGTTCGATTTTCGGTAGTAGTGAGTGTTCGTTTGTGTCATAAAAAGTGGGTTCATGGCGCTCGATTCTCGAAATGGTGGGCCCACCTGGATTCGAACCAGGGACCAACCGGTTATGAGCCGGGAGCTCTACCAGCTGAGCTATGGGCCCACTTAATGAAAATTTAATCTTAGTATGCGACCGACTTACTGTCAAGTGTATAAAATGCCCATAATCCACGGTCAACTTTAGACGATGTGTGTTGGGGTCTTCAAAAGTCCCGATTTCAAGGAATTCGTGCGCTGCAAAGCCGGTAAAAATGGTTGTTGTTGCGCAGATTCCGAAAGAGCGTACGATTTTTCTTAGATTCGGGCGATTTCTGAACGAGCTATCCCCCTCAAGGCTCGAATTAGCCCCCGTTTAACTCCGTTCTGCTCCCTCTGCACGGTGTCAGCTCGAATCGTACAAGCACACCATCCTCCTCCGAGCTTCAAAGAATATATCGTTCGACGGACGCCCCCCTACGATTCGTACGAAGAGCCGCCTGCCGCGCCGAAGTACCCCGCTCGGAAGGTTGATTAAGCGAAAGCGCACGGCTTTCATCCGACGATGCACCCAGCTTTCCCCCAAGGCCAGACGCTTCATGGCCACATTCATATTGAAAGCGAGAATCATGATCTGCCGGCACGCTGAGTTGGCGCCGAATAGCTGCGAAGGCAGCTTACCGACGGCAAGGTCTTCCTTCGTAATCGAATGGGCTTGCTCGCTCTTGCCGCAGCGTTCTCGATACCACCAAATAAGCTCGTCTCCGGGTATGTCTCGGTTGCTTACGACACCGGTTATTTTATAGCTCACCTTTCCCCAATTCATCGTGGGAAAAGGCAATTCCCGCTGATCTTCCAGACCGGGGAGGACCGGCTGTTCCAACATCTATCGGATTGCCAAATATCGTTACGCGGGGCCATGCTTCTTGTAACCCACCGAATTCGGCACAAAACAAACTTCAGCGTACTGTTGACCCGTATTCACACGTTTCCCCTTTACCATGCGATAAAGAGGGCGCCATTCGGACTCGCCGACTTCCCGTACCGCTCGCCTGAATGCTTCGGTAACATCAACTCGGACCGCAAACTCAATTACCCCGAAGCGCTTGTTCTCGGCTTGCGCGCAGTATTGAGCAGATTAACAACATATCCCGCCGTGTCCGAATGCAGATACACTTTCTTCACTCCGCCGGGAAGCAATTCCAGAGCCCGTTTGAACGGGCGAAGGAGGTCGGAACCTGCAGGAACATTGCCGTCACGAAACTCACTGAACAGCACAAGGCCCTGTTCAGCCCAAATAGAAGTTCAAAGGCTGATATGCCTTGTATTTTTTGTAACAGTAGAGCCCTGTCTTCTTAAAAGTCTCCACGAGAGTGGCGTCCATATCAAGCGTCGCGATGCTTTGAGGTGATCTACGCTGAACAGTTCCCGCAAAGGCTCCGTTGAGCATCATCAGAGAGTGAAGAAGATCCGAGGGCCTGAGGATAATCGCCCTATGAGTGGTCCTCTTCAGCTCTTGTCCCGAGTCGTGGTAACGTTCCAGATACTCACGTAATGCAGTGGGTGAAGGGAACGTTCGAGTTCTCTCCTTGCGCCACCGCTTCCTGAGCGCCTTTTTCTCAGATCTCGTACGCTCGCTATCCTCCACTTCACGCAAAACTCGACAAACCCCTCCTCTCCCTCAAGGACTCTCAGATCTTCTACACAATCTCCTCCCGCTAAGTTGAGTAGAACCAGGGCCATTATCATCTGGTCGTCAGTCCACCCTTGCTCGCCGTCTACGGCTCGGACCTTCTCCGCCATCATGCGCCGCAGTCCCATAAGATGAGCAAACTCCAAATATAACGGCAAACCCGCCAATGCCGTCAGACCTCCTTCTTTTTGCTCAACTTCATACTGGAAAGGAAGCACGCTTTGTCGCATAATACATGCACCTCGTTGGTGATAGATTCTTTCGTTCAAAAGTATTCTATCCTCTTGTTTACTCAAGAACAACGAGGTTTTTTACTATTTTTGACCTGCGATTAGGGGTGGAGGTCTTGTAACCCTTCAGTTACGTGCGGCATATTTTCTGAATTTACATTTTTTGCTCGCGATATAGGAGATAATATTATGAGGAATTGTGCTGAATTAGAGCTGGAGTTTCCTCGTGGCGACAAACAATTGTCCTGTTTGTTTAGAGAAGCAGCGCATTATTGACGATCTGAAGGAAGAGAGAACCAATCCCTTCGTGCGAAATTGCGCTTAGAGAGGCGTAAGATGGCGGATGGGGCTTTTGGTTCGTCTACTCCCTCATCACAAATTCCCACCAAGGCGAATATGAAGGACAAAGAGGCCAAGCCCAAAGGAGCGCGTGTTGGACATAAAAGTTTTGGGCGCAAGAGTCATGAGGGTGAGAGTGGTAGGATCATAGAAGTTGAAGCACCCGAGGAGTGCCCTGAATGCGGACTTGAACTTGAAAAGAAAGGGATTGAAGAGAAGTATTTTGGA
>JBBRBO010000078.1:0-18195 GCA_038205805.1 Desulfomonilales bacterium | reverse complement strand
TGCCTGATCTAAAGAAGTAATATTGGGGAGAACCTTCCTGAAAGAAGGATTCTCCCCAAACCCCTCTCCAAGAACTTTCACAATCGGCGAAAGCGGCTTTTCTCAAGGAGAAAATGCCACTTTCGGCGATTATCACAGTTTCTTAGAGGGAAGCTTGGGAAAACCTGTTTTGCAACAAAAGCTCTGCCGATCTTACTTTTTGAAAGCAGATTGGTATCAGTTGAACCTGGCGAGACTCATTTCTTTGGATCTCCCCCTGTGTGATTCTAAATAGTTATGGAGTTCCCGGTGAAGGGTTGCTTCGAGAGTTTGTGGGGCGGAGAACCGCCTTGGGCTTTGTGAATCCTTCCAGAAAAAAGTGTTCATTTTTCTAAAATAAAGATTCCATAAGCTATAATTCCAGGATATACTAATAGATTACCGTGTCAAGCAATAAATGAAAAATCCCCTCAAAACGTCTATGGGAGCCGCTCGTAGTATTGTCTAGGTAAAGCAACCTGATAGAGGGATGTATCTGGAATACCTGAAGATCGTAGGTAAGAGACTCGACCCACGTCCGCGAAGCCTTCCGTCACGATCAATCGAGATCACCCCGACCACAAGCCAGCACAGTGCAGAAGCTAATACCGATATTACTGCTTTGAGCGCGCCTTGGTATAAGAAGGAGAGCGCATGTCCGTCACCGCCGAAACGCGAGCACGTTATACGACGAGCCGTTGAAGAACGGGTTAGGGCATTTTGCGAAACCGGCGGGGAAGGGCGCAACTCCCGGCGCGGCGGATGGAGCGTCGTTGGGCAGCACGGTGATTCGTACCGGGGCGGTGCCTGATCCCACCATGCCCAGTTCCTTGGCTGCGGCGAGGGAGAGATCCAGTACACGATTATCCACAAAAGGGCCGCGGTCATTGATCCGCACTACGACGGCCTTCTTGTTTCTTGGATTCACCACCCGCACGATGGAGTTCAAGGGAAGCACGTTATGGGCCGCGGTGAATTCGTGCATATTATAGACCTCGCCGTTCGCGGTCTTGCGGCCGTGAAAGCCGGGGCCGTACCATGAAGCCACTCCATCTTGCGTATAACCGGGCTGCACGTACTTGAAAGGGTAGTAGGTTTGACCCTTTATGGTGTAGGGCGCCGTGCCTTTGATGCAGCGGCTCTTTGCGGCGCAGCCGACAAGCGCAAGACAAAGGGCCAATATATAGAGATGTTTGTGAGCAAAGGCCATAATGAAGACACACTCGGGTTGTAGCGTCCCTCAATTACGGCTTATATCATAATAAGAGATGAAAAGTCAATTGAGCAAAGGGGTTAGCGTGAAAGGTTAAGGCAAGGTGTTCGCGATCAGAAGTTCGGCATACGCTCAAGTTCATCCAACTCGCATACATCCCGGTTCTGCACGCACTGCGCAATTGGGAAATCCACCACAAAGGTCGAGCCGCCCTGTTCCGCACATGTCCGCTCGGTCGCGCAATGGGGGCAGGTGGTTGTATCCCCGCATCCCGCGTCATCCCGGCTTAGGGCCGCACATCGGTGTGTTTCAAAGGAAAGCCGAAACTCGTAGATCTCGGAAAACATGCGGATGCGTAACAAATCTATGCCCTTGCCGCCGGCGTTAAAGCAGTAGGGTCTTCGGCTGGAATAGTCTTCGGTTTCTTGTACTGGGTAAAAGCCCTGGAAAATTAGCTGCTTGTCTTTTTCCGGGATGCCGACGCCCGTGTCTTTCACCGTGAGGATGTAGCGAAAGCCCCGCAACTCGCCGGTGACGGAAACCGTGCCGCCGTCCGGTGTAGCCTCGACGGCGTTGCGGATAAGGCCTTCCATGATTGCGTGGAGCACATGCGCCGGAATCAGCAGCTCCCCTTCGTCCAGACTGAACTCCAGGTTCACTTTCCGGTGTTGTTCATCGGCCTTACGCTGTACGAAATCCTGGATTCTTTGACCGAATTCCCGCACTTGGATGAGTTCGGGGACGTCTTGGCGTGTGGGGAAGGTCTTTTTCAGCCACTTGTGTATCATATCCGAGGCTTCTTTGATCTCGGGGGTGTATTCCGTCTGGACTTCCATGAGATCCAAAGCCTTTTGCAGGAATTCACTCACGTAGCGGCGTTCAAAGGTGTATCCGGTCATCATGATACTTTCCACTTGCGCCTCGAGATCGTTGAGGCTTTGCACATGCCTATTCATGCGCTCGAGGGGGCGGTCGAATTCAGTCAGTCCCTTTTGATCGAGCTTGCGTTGCATGGTGGCTAATGTGCCTCGGATGATGGCCAGAGGGGTCCGTAATTCATGAGACAAGTGGTTGAGGATTTTCGTCTTTACGCGGTTGAGGTCTTCCAACTCACGGTATGACGTCAGCAGTTCCTCGAAGAAGTTGGCATTTTCCACGGCCATAGCCACAACGCCGGCCATGGACAGCAAGAGCTGAAAATCATCCTGGGTAAACTGTCCGTGATGTTTATTGATGACGATGAGACAGCCTATACTGCGCTCACGGGTATGCAGGGGAACGATGATCTCATTCCGAATAGTAAAGCCGCTTTTGTCTTGAAAAGGCCTGAAGAACTTTGGGTCGGAGTTCGGATTATTGAGGAGCGCCGGTTCACCGGTGAGATAGACTTGGCCGCTAATGCTGTTTTCGAGGGGCAAACGGAGATCCCGGAACTTGGTTGCAATCAGGCCCTTTTCGTCTTGAACTTCCCGCCAGTAGAGGTCGCCTCTTCCTTCATCATGGAGCAGCACGCCGGCCGCCTCAACATCTACGGCCGTGCGCAACTCACTTATCACCACGGTCAAAAGGTGATCTAAGTCCATTGTGGCGGCCAAGGCTAGGCTGGATCTATAGATCATCTCCAGGTCTTCCTTAGATTTCTTGAGCTTTTCATAGACCGCCGCGTTGTCGATGGCCAGAGCGATACTGCCGCTCATGGAGGTGAGGAGCCGCTCGTCTTGTTCGGTGAAGTCCCCGCCGATCTTGTTCATCACCATGAGCACGCCGATGGGCTTGTCTTTAGCGTTCAGCGGCACCTGGAGCACTTTGCGGATCTCGAACCCACTTTTGCGGGTCATATCCGGATAATACCTGGGGTCTTTGGATGTGTCGTTGACACGAGCCGGTTTATTGTGCTGGAACACCCAACCGGCGATGCTGCCGTCCAATGGGAGGCGCAATTCTTCGGATTGCGGCGCCAAAATCTGTCGGTTGTCGCGTACCTGACGCCAATAGAGGTCCGATCTTGTCTCGTCGTAGAGCAACACGCCGGCGCCTTCGGTCAAGAGCGCCTTATTCACCTCGTCTATGATGATTGAGAGGAGTTCATCCAGATCAGTGGTGGTTTGAAGGGCTTGGGAGACGTTGGACAGAACCGCCAGCTCGAAGAGTTCATGGCTTTCGCAATCCACTTGGTCCGCAAGGAGCCCGCCAACGAGCTTCTCGAGATCCTTGACCCTGTTTTGCAATTGTTCGTATGTGAGCTTTGCCATGAAACGCCCTTTAGAGCGGGTTTTATTCCAACGCCTGATCAAATACGTAACATTGGGGAGAACCTTCTTGAAAGAAGAATTCTCCCCAAACCCCTCTCCAAGAACTTTTGCAATTACCGAAACCGGCTTTTCTCAAGGAGAAAATGCCGCTTTGGGCGAATATCACACATTTCCTAGAAAGAGGTTGGAAAACCTGCTTTACAAGAGAAGCTCCGCCTATATTACTGTTTTGAAAGCACATTGATATCAGAACTATTTCCTCATTGTGAAACGTAGAGTCGCCGCGACAATTGTCCGGTAGATACTGTATACATCATATTGACGGCGCGGCAAACAGGATTCTTACTTCGGATTCGTTCACCGTGCTTGACACGCCTCTGCGCTCGGCGGGAACCCGAGTGGAGAGTCACCCACATTCGGACTACCCGATACGTAGCTACAAAGGATTGCGATATTCTCGGTGAATGATTTGTTACTTCAGGGGCGCCCTGCACACATCCCGGAAGTTGTTCACTCCAGTGAAGAATTCCCGCATGATGATGACCCACAGGTATCGGCCCTTGCGAGTGAGTCTCAGCTTGCCGTTCTTATCTTCGAGGGCGCCGATCGCTCGGAAAGCCGATAGCTCCTTTCGGAGTAGCTTCCGGAATTTTCCGTTGAATTTTCGCTCCGCCTCGGCGACGTCCAGCGTTACGCCGAAGAGCTTCATGGTGAACTCATACTGAGCCTGCTCCTGGAGCGTAAAACTTTTTTTCGCCAGCAGGGGAAATTTGTCAGCGTGGACAAGCTCGGTGTAGTCCTTCAGGGAGAATGTATTGGCGAAACAGGCGCCGTTTGCATACCCGAATGAGCCGCTCCCTACGCCTACATACTCGTCGTAATCAACAATGTACTCGTCGATGAGGCTCTTTTTGCGAGAAAAGCACCAGGCTGTCCCGCAGGAGTAATCCTTGTCCAGGGCATCGGAAATAATGTCGTAAAAGCGCTTTTCGGTTTCATAGCTCAAAGGGCCGAAGCGTTGCGCCAGCTCTTTGCGTGTGATGTCGCTGATCATAAGAGGATAAAAGGTCACCTGATCCGCTGAGATGTCTTTTATCACCTGGAGATCGTGGAGCAGCATGGCCTGGGTTTGCGTGGGGAAATTGAAGATCATATCCACATTGAGGGTATCGAAATAGCCCATGAGTTCAGCGAGCCTTTGGGCGATTTCCTCACCAGAGCCATACTTATGGAATCGTTCCATCTGCTTGAGCAGCCCGTTGTCGAAGCTCTGCACCCCCACGGACAGGCGATTGACGCCGCCTTCTTTGAGTAACCGCATGATGTCGGGCGTGAGGTGGTTCGGGTTTGTCTCGAGGGAGATTTGGCCCACGTCAAAGGATTTTTTGAGGCTCTTGAGGAGATCAAACATGGCCTCGGGCAGCACTGTGGGGGTTCCGCCGCCGACATACACTGCCGTGAAGTTAAAACCCCTTTCGCCGTAGAGTTCTATTTCCCGGTTAAGTGCCTGGAAGTACTCCCGAGCGGCCTTTTCGTCAAAGGGGTACCGATTGAAGGAGCAGTACGGGCATAGCTCCTCGCAAAAGGGGATATGGACATAGAGCAGGTATTCCTTGCCTTGTTCGGGCTTGGGCGGCTCTATATCCGTGAACTGATCAAAAGTGAGAGAATGAGCGTACTTATATTTGAGAAAAGCGGTTAAGGCTTTTTCTATAACCATGAATATATTTCCATGTGGCGCCGGCCGCCGGCTAATACCAAAGCGCAATCAAAGAAGAAATATCCGGGAGAACCTTCTTTCAAGAAGGTCCTCCCCAATATTACGCGGCCGGGTCCATGCCGCAACATAGGGCCAAGGCGTTTTCGCCCAGCACGGATGTGTTATAGCCGCCTTCAAGGACGGCGAAGTAGCGACCTTCGCATTGGGCTAGGGCCATGTTCCGAACGTTGCGGCCTATGGTGAAATAGTCTTCCGTGGTGAGGGTGGCTCCCCAATCCTGTCGGTGGCGGTCAAAGCCGGCGCTCACTGCGATGAGATCGTACTCGTTTTTCGAGAGCGCCTTATCCACCTCGGTGAGGAACTTCTTCCGGTCGTCCTCTTGGATGTTCTCGACAAGGACATCGGGTCGGTGGCGAAAGGAGTTCTCGGAACCATCGCCGAAGTGGAGATCAATATCCAGGATGAGCGCGTTGGTTATCTTTTTGAGGCGGATGAGTTTCTCGACGGCAATGGACACGTTGTTGAAAAAGCAGAATCCCCAGTGACCATCAGGGCTTGCGTGATGTCCCGGCGGTCGCACGGCAGCGAAGGTGGGTGTTCCCTCGCAGGCCATGTTTCCGGCCAAGATGGCTCCCCCGGCCGCCATACACGCAGCTTCATACAGGGTGGGGTCTTCCTTTACGGTGCGGAGAATGCCTTGCGTGTGCACGAGGAGTATGTCTTCGTCTTGGGCCGGTTTGGGCGTTACGAGTTCGTAATGCGGCGCAAGGCTCTTGATGATGGAATGGACGCGATCCGGGCATTCACACCCGACCGTGTCATAGTTCATGAGATAGGTGTCGGAATAAATGACCTTCAGCTTATGCGGTTCCATGTGGGCGCCTCTTGATACCAATACCTAATCAAATAAGCACTATTTGGGGAAAACCTTCTTGAAAGAAGTTTCTCCCCAAGCCTCTCGCCAAGAACTTTTGCAATTGTCGAAACGGGATTTTCTCAGGAGGAAATGACCGATTTTGACGATTATCACACATTTCCTAGAAAGAGGTTGAAAAAACGTGCTTTGCAACAAAAACTCCACCTATCTTACTTTTGTGAAAGCATATGAGTATGAGTCCACCGGCTGATGACGGATCGAGGCCAATGATTGAGGATGATCCGGGCTCCCGCTGCGGGGTCATGCGAGTCCTGTGACAGCCTCGGCATGCGCAGTATGGGAACATCCGTGAAATCCGCGAGATCCTCGGGGGTATAGGGTTCTTCGGGACCTTGGGTTTCTTCGGTTTGGGACAAAACCACGGCGCTCACGGGGACATTTCGCACAGCCAGGGCTTCCAAGCTCAACAGGACGTGATTGATGGCTCCCAGCCTGCTTCTCCCCACAAGAATTGTCGGCGCTCGAAGCTCCTGAACCAAGTCTATCATGAGTTCGCGATTGTTAATAGGGACCATAAGCCCCCCTGCGCCTTCCACCACAACGAACATGTCCGCGGTAGCCACGCGCTCGACGGCCGCCGCGAGGTCAGCCACGCTCAACCGGGCTCCGTCTAAGGCGGCGGCTCGGGCCGGCGCCGCAGGGAACGTGAACCGGAACGGCGCGCAATCCTTCAAAGGAAGTTCATTGTCGCATGCGGCTTGGAGAGCGGCGCCGTCTTCGGGGAATAACTCGCCGTCTTTCAGGACGCAGCCCGTTTCCACGGGCTTGATCCCTACGGCCCTGACGCCCAATTCCCGCAAGGCGCGACAAATGGCGGTCGCGACGAATGTCTTGCCGACCCCGGTGTCGGTCCCCACGATAAACAGACCTTGGTTCAAGGATTAGTCCCTTCTTAGGTGAAAGCCGCTTTGTGGAGCGATACTTCTACGCTTGCGAATCTATACGCGAACAAACTTCTTCTATGGATTGCGACGCGGTAGTAACCAGGGTTTCCAGCTCGCTTTCGGTGATGGAGAGCGGCGGCATGAGCACCACGACGTCTCCCAAGGGCCGCAGGATCACGCCGTGGCGCCTCACGTCCCTCGTCACTTGAGCGCCTACCCGCAGATCGAGGGAAAAGGACTCCCCTGAAGGCTTGTCCGCCACCAGCTCGATACCCACCATGAAGCCGGCCTGTCTGATTTCGCCGACCCATTGCAATCCTGCGATCCGTGCGTCCAGGAGGGTCTTCAGGAGGGCGATCTTGGGTTGAAGCCGCTCAAGTGTGCGATCCTTCTCGAACACGTCGAGAGAGGCGTTTGCGGCCGCGCATGCGAGGGCGTTCCCGGTGTAGCTGTGCCCGTGGAAGAAGGTCCTGTATTCCGAATACGGTCCAAGGAAGGCGCCGTAGACCTTGTCAGTGACCACGGTTGCGGCCAGGGGCAAGTACCCGCCGGAGAGTCCTTTCGCCACCGCCATGATGTCCGGGCGTACGGCCTCATGCTCACATGCGAACATCTTCCCGGTGCGACCAAAGCCTGTGGCGACCTCATCACAGATCATGAGGATGTCGTGCTCCCGACAAATCTCCTCCATGCCTTTGAGAAAGCCCGATGGATGCACAATCATGCCGGCCGCGCCTTGGACCAGGGGCTCCATGATGAGCGCGGCTATCTCACTGCCTCGCTCTTCACAAATGGAACGAAACTGCGCCAGGGACTTGTCGCGGCATTGGTCGGGATCGCAGCGACCCCCTGCGTAGCGGTAGGGAAACGGAGTCTCCACCGAGATGGTATGGAACAGGAGCGGATGAAAGATCTTGTGAAACAGGTCGATCCCGCCGACGCTCACGGAGCCCACGGTGTCGCCGTGATATGCCTGGGTGAGCGTGACAAACTGCGCCTTCTCGCTGCGCCCGATGTTTCGCCAATACTGGAAGGCTATCTTTACCGCGACTTCCACGGCTGTTGAGCCGGAATCCGAATAAAAGACCTTGTTGAGTCCCTCGGGCATGATGTTTACGAGCCGCTCGGCCAGCTCTATTGAGGGCGTTGAGGCCAATCCCAAGAGCGTCGTATGGGCCACACGATCCAACTGGTCCTTCACGGCGTCGTCTATTTCCTTGCGTCTATGGCCGTGGATATTCACCCACAGGGACGAAATGCCGTCAAGATACCTGCGGCCTTCGACGTCGATGAGGTAATTGCCTTCGGCCTTCTCAATAACGAGGGCTGAATCGCTCAACCACTCCTGCATTTGAGTAAACGGATGCCACACATACTGCTTATCGAGCGCGGACCAATCTTTCATGCCGATACCTAATCAAAAAGTACTATTGGGGAGAACCTTCTTGCAAAAATTACCTCCCCAAATCCCTGTCCAAGAACTTCCGTAATTGCCGAAACCGTCTTTTCTCAAGGACAAACTGCCGCTGCCGCCCTGGGCGACATTTGCGGATTCCTATTTATCCGCAGATTACGCAGATTAAGAACAGAGAAGAATTGGTTGAAAGAATGTTCCGGTCAAGCTCGTCCTATTGTCGGCGCACTGACCCTCTGTTTTGGTCTTCTTTCATCTGCCGCCCTGGGCAACATTCGCGGATTAGTATTTTATCCACAGATTACACAGATTAACGCAGATAAGAACAGAGAAGAAGTGGTTGAATGTGTATGGCCCGGTCAAGCTCGGCTTTCTGTCGGCACACTACCCTGTTGTTTTGGTCTTCTTTCATCAGTGTGCATCTACGCTATCAGCGGATTAATATTTTTATCCACAGATTACGCAGATTAACGCAGATAAGAACATGTTCGTAGGTCTCTTACCTTTCATACGAAGTCTTATTTCTTCAATTACTCGTATAACGCCGCCATTCTACGACGATTCCGCGGGGCGGCTTGGGCTCGGGTCGGGAGCAAACGCCACGGGTAGAGGAGTCGTGGAGTCTTCGGGCTCGTGGAACGCCTGGGCGCTCAGGGTGAAGTCGCTGGTCCAATAGGAGATACATGCCAAGACCAAGCATCCGGTCACACTAAATAGGTGATACACCGTTGCGAATGACACGGCGGTGATCGCTTGAATACCGAATAGTTGCAGGGCGAACTTGGCGGCGGCATGGAATGTGCCGATGTATCCCGGCGCTGAAGGTAAGGCGACCCCGAAACAAATAAATACCTGGATGGTCACGGCCACAAGAAATGGAGGGTCAATGGAAAACGCCAAGAGAAATACGTAGGTAAGCCCGGAAAACAGCACCCAGAGCAGGACCGAATAGCCGAAGATGATGAGAGATTGCCGAAAGCTCCTCATGATGCCGAAGCCGTCCAGGAGCTTCTTGAAGAGCCCCTGGAGAAAATCACCCCCCCGCACGGGGAGAATCGAGGCGCCCTTTGCGAGCAACGCTTCCGCTGTGGACCGATATGCCAGCAGCAGCAAAATGACCACGTATCCCGCAGCCAATCCCACAAGAAGCGCTAGTCCCACATACGAATAGATTTTCGGGATTTGCGGTGTCCGCCACAGCACGATGCCCAGGAGCAACAGCAATCCCAACAGATCGAAAAAGCGCTCGACCATGACGGCTCCAAAGCCTTCCGCAAAGGATACGCCTCGTTGCCTGAGGAGATACGGTCGCGCTAGTTCACCGAGCCGCGCAGGGGCAAGAATACTTGCGCCGGCCCAGATATTCAGGAGATCCCACAAATCCTTGACGGACATGGAGCAAAAGGGGCTGATGATGACGCCGAACCTCAGGCTGCGCACGAGCTGCACCGCAAGCAGGAGAATCACGCCTGGGATGAAGTATATGGGCCGCATGGCCTGGATACCTTTTTTGAGTTCAATCCACGACACATCCCGAAAAGTTATATAGAGAAATATGGCGCCCACGAGGGCTCCCACGGCGATCAGCGCCATGCGTTTGAAATTCATCACCGATTGTGGCTGGTTCATGTCCGCTTTCCGAGTTCCTTGCTGAAATATTCGATGGTAGCCGTCAAGCCGGTCTCCAATGGGGTTTGGGGCTCCCAATGAAGGTAGCGCTCGGCCAAGGTGATATCCGGTTTTCTTCGAGTGGGATCATCCTTGGGTAAGGTCTTGTGAACTATACGTGACCGGCTTTCGGGGATCATGGCTAGGATGCGCTCCGTGAGTTCCAGGATGGTGACCTCATGGGGATTGCCCAGGTTGATCGGCCCGGATTGGTCGCTTTCCATAAGCGCTATGAGCCCCTTCACCATGTCCGCGACATAGCAGAACGAGCGTGTCTGCGTGCCGTCGCCGAATACGGTAATATCCTCATTCTTGAGCGCCTGACACACAAAGTTGCTCACGACGCGGCCGTCATCCTGCAACATCCTCGGTCCGTAGGTATTAAAAATCCGAGCGATGGTCACATTAGTGTTATTGTAATCACGATATCCCACCATCAAGGTTTCCGCCGCTCTTTTCCCTTCGTCATAACAAGCCCTTGGTCCAACGGGATTTACGTTGCCGTTGTAGTCTTCCGTTTGCGGGTGCACGAGGGGATCGCCGTATACCTCGGATGTTGAAGAAAAGAGAATCCGGGCTCCTGTGCGCTTGGCCAAACCCAGCATGTTCAACGTCCCTAAAACCGAAGTTTTGAGCGTCTTTATGGGATTATTCTGATAATGCACCGGCGAGGCTGGACACGCCAAGTGGTAAATCTGTTCCACTTCCAAGAGAATAGGCGCAATTACGTCATGACGGATAAGCTCGAAGTTCGGATTCGACATAAAGGGGAGCATATTCTTCTTGCTGCCCGTGAAAAAATTGTCCAAGCAGATTACGGCATGACCCTGGGTTAGAAGGGCTTCGATGAGATGACTACCGATGAACCCGGCGCCTCCCGTGACGAGGATTGACTTCATTCCGGCGACTCTCCTGGAAACCGGGCTACGCAGCTCCCGTATGCGGATACTCACCATGCGCCGCACGTATCGACTGCGGGAGTCGCTTGCGGCGCAGAACGGCGAGAAAGGGCGACTTTCTCAAGGGCAAAGTCTCCCCCGATTCATTCCTCTATCGGAAACTCGAACAACGCTCGCCGTAGGAAAGCGCACGTCCGGGCGATACCTTGGTTTCAATTAAGGATACGCGTAACCGTTCATCAGGAGCACTGCCGCCATTCGGAATTAAGGACGGGCGGTCCGTAGGGGAGATACGTCTCCTCCTCGATTTTCGTGGACGCAAAGGCGTCTCAAGCCCGGTGAACGATTCACGGATTCGCCCTACAATACTATACTCTCCCCGGAAAATCCAAGAACTCAGGCACGGAAAATCACCGCTCTTTCGGGAAGAAGAGCGCTCATAGAGACTATTCGGATCTTGTGCGGATTTGGGACGCGTTGTGAAGAAAAAGCGCGAGCGGCTTGTCAGAGCCCCGACGTAAACCTATAGTGGTTGTTGAATTATGAAAATTTTGACGGCGGATCGCCGGATCTTGCGAGACCTGGTTCAACGAGGGCGCAGGCATGAAAAAGACCGGAAAGAGAACAACCGACACGGAACAATGCGTGGAGAACTCCGCCGAGCTTTTCCAGATGGCCCTGGACGCCCTTACCGCGCATGTCGCCGTTTTGGATGAATCCGGGAACATTATTGCAGTAAACGAGGCGTGGCGCAGATACGGCAAAGAGAACGGCATGCTCTGGCCCGAATTCGGCGTAGGAGAGAACTATCCGGCGATATGCGATAAAGCTTCGGGCAGCGACGCGGATGAAGCGTCCGCCATTGCCGAGGGTATCAGAAAGGTGCTCAGCGGCGAAGCGGAAACCTATTACAAAGAGTATCCCTGCCACGGCCCGAACACAAAGCGATGGTTTCAAGTGCGGTTCACCCGCTTTCAGGATGCGCACGGGGTAAAGGTCGTGGCGGCGCACGAATCCGTCACGGAATTACGAACAGCGCTCGAGGCGGTTCGAGCGAACCAGGAGCTCTTTCGCGCCGTGTTCGAGGGAGCGGATGACCTGATATTCATCCACAACCTAAATTTCCTCTACACAAGAGTAAATCCCGCGGTGGAAAAGGTTTTCGAGCTCACCGATAAGGATATTGTCGGTCGGCGAGCGGGATTTCTCTGGGGCGAGGATGAAGGCCGCCGCATTGAGGAAATGCTCCACCGGGTCGTGGAGGGAGAAACCATCGAGCATGAGTGCAGGCGGTCGATATTAGGCGCGGAGTTCACCTTTCAGGAAACGATTATTCCGTTGCGCACAGTCGAAAAGGAAATAATGGGGATTTGCGTGATTGTGCGGGATATAAGCGATCGGCCTGTCCCTGTGAAAAAGATTGAGGCTGAGAGGACCGGCTACCGGTCCGAGGCCATGCGTACGCTCTTTAAAACCGCTGCGAGAGCTGCCGCTGTGGATAGTGTGGTTCTCTTGCTCGGTGAGAGCGGCGCGGGCAAGGATCATTTGGCTCGTTGGATCCACGAGCATTCCACTCGAAATCGGGGACCGTTTTTCTCCATTAACTGCGCGGCCATAAGTCATGAATTGGCGGAATCGGAACTCTTCGGTCATGAATCGGGCGCCTTCACCGGGGCTCGTATTCGCAAGCGCGGCCTATTGGAGCTTGCGGAGGGCGGCACCTTACTCTTGAACGAAATCGGGGAGTTGTCGTCGGCGCTCCAGGCGAAGCTCCTCACCTTTTTGGATACCAAGACATTCCTGCGAGTCGGCGGAGACAAACACATCAAGATCGACGCGCGACTCATTGCAGCCACTCACCGCGACCTGGAGGTGGAAGTGGCTGAAGGGCGCTTTCTTGACGCATTGTTCTATCGGCTGAACGTGTTTCTTATTCGTATTCCGTCGCTCAGGGAGCGGCTTGAGGACTTGCCCGTTCTCGTGAAGCAAATTCTTCCGGGAATCAGCCATGCGCTCCAGCGCAAGAGCGTTCCCGCCGTGGACAAGTCCTTCTTGGCCGAACTGCGCAACTATTCCTGGCCTGGGAACATTCGCGAGCTGCGAAACGTCCTGGAGCGCGCCTTGATTATCACGGAATCCGGTACGCTCAAGTTGGATGCGCCTCTGGTGGCCGGCGCTCGAAAAGAAAACGCGTTGACCGTCAGCCTGGACGCCGGAAAGACATGGGACCAAATCTCGGATGAAATCATGACGCTTCTCATCAGGGATTCTCTTGGGAAGGCCAACCAAAATGCGCGAGAGGCGGCCAAACGGATGGGTATTTCTCGGGACGCCATGTACCGTAACCTCAAGCGCCTGGGGATAAGCCCTCCTCAGCGCAAGGGAAAGAGCGGGTAAATGGGCGGCGCACCGGTGTTTTCATAAATTGCGCTTGTCTGAAATGGTAAGATGGACACTCGATGTGGACAATCAAAGGAGTCACTATGGATGCGCCCCTCACCCCGACCCGAGGATGGGGTTTCTTAGAGGGTTTCTTAGCGAGGCAGCGAGCCGCTATGGTGAATAGGCTTGTGAGTCCGGGACGTAGAACGGGCATCCTGCTGGACCTTGGATGCGGACAATCCCCCACGTTCCTCATGAACACGGAGTTTGCCTTCAAAGTCGGTATAGACAAAGTAAACACCGTGAGCCCCGGAGGAAGCGCCGAGACCATTGCGCTGGTTCGTTGGAATATGGAGGAGGGTGGGTCCAATTTGCCCCTGGCGGATGTGTCATGTGATATGGTTACCATGTTGGCTGTGTTGGAACACGTCTCGTCCGGGAGGGCTTTGAATTTGTTGCGTGATGTTGATCGCGTGCTCAAAAATGACGGCGCCTGTGTCCTGACTACCCCGGCCGCTTGGACTGACCGCTTGTTGCGGACTATGGCCGCGGTGAAACTCGTGAGCCTTGAAGAGATAAATGACCACAAGGCCGCTTACACCATAAAAAGCTTGACCTCGCTTCTCCGGAAAGCTTTCCCGACCGGGAATGTTCGCACAGGACGCTTTCAGGCGTCTATGAATCTTTGGGCAGAAGTGCGCAAGGCTCCTTAATGTTTCCCGAAAGTCGTTCGTGCGCTTAAATTGCGACATAGTCTTCTGAAGATAGATAAGACTCCCCGGGGGCGTGGCGACTGCGCCGCCGTTTTAGGCCAACTGAACGATTGCGATGAAGAAGGCGGCGCATGGACACCGACGCAACAAATATGAAACTGTCCGTAATTATCCCTTGTTATAACGAGCGTGCAACCATTCTGCGCATAGTTCGCCGCGTTTAAGAGGCCTATCCCGAGTCAAAAGAAATCATCGTGGTGGATGACCGTTCAACTGACGGAACACGAGAACTCCTCAAATCCCGAGTGGAAGCCGAGGTATCCAAAGTTATTTATCATGAGATGAACAGAGGGAAAGGCGCAGCTTTACGTTCGGGACTTGAGGCGGCCACCGGAGACATTGTGCTCATTCAGGACGCTGATATGGAATATAATCCTCAGGATTACCGGGCGCTGCTGAATCCTATCCTCAGCGGACAAGCGGATGTTGTCTACGGCTCGCGCTTTATCGGGGGTGACGCCCACCGAGTGTTGTTCTTTTGGCACAGTGTCGGCAATAAGTGTCTGACGCTCTTTTCCAACGCCCTTACCAATTTGAACCTCACGGACATGGAAACGGGTTTCAAGGTCTTTCGTAGTGAGATCGTGCGCCGAATACACATCGAGGAAGACAGGTTCGGCGTGGAACCCGAAATCACCGCCAAGATAGCCAAGCTTAAGTGCAGGATCTATGAAGTGGGTATTTCCTATTCGGGACGAGATTACTCGGAAGGCAAGAAAATCGGTTGGAAGGATGGGGTTAGGGCCTTATGGTGCATTCTGAAGTACAACATACTCCGCTGAAAGGCTTAAATCCAGGGCTAATCGACGCCGTGAAAGAGTAATCTTTATGTTTTGGAAAGTGCTACGGGAGCGCCGTTCAACGATCGTCATAGGGATTATCACGGTCACCATTCTCGTTCTGTATGCGTACTTGAATACTCGGGGAACGTTCCGTTTTGTCCTCTGGGGTTCCCATCTCAACTACAATATGCTCGCTCAATCCATTCTCAATGGTCACTTTCATCTCTTGGAAGGAGTTCAAGGACCGATCGGGGAGAAGAATTCAACGACAGATCCTACGGAACTATCCAATCAATTTCTCGATGGGACGGTTTACAAGGGGAAGTATTTTTTGCGCCACGACCCCTTTCCAGTGGTGTTTCACACGATTTGGATGGGGATTACCGGTCGGCGATTATCGGAAGGGCTGGTGATTGTGGTCGCAGCCTTCGGTTGTGTTGTTGTTCTTTTCGCTTTGCTGAAGAGTCTGGAGGCGGCAATGAGTCCGGCCTCCAACCGAATGCAGCCGGAAGAGTCTCACGCAAGCAGGAATTCGACGACGGCTGGGTCCGAACGGGATAAGTCCACCTCTATTTTCACGCCACCGGATTGGCTCAAGTGGTATTTCGTGGGAGGTTTCGCCTTGTGCGGGGCGCAGTTGTTTATGATAAGTAGGCCGATCATCTACCACGAATCCATTGTGGTTGCGGGGTTGGCTACTCTTCTGGGCGCCTATTTTTTTCTACGGCATATTCAAAGCCATGGAAACACGGTCCTTCTCACAATTTCGGGGACGTGCTTCGGATGCGCTTTTATGGCCCGGTCGTTGACCGTATTGTACTTCGGGCTCTTTGGGGCGCTTCTGTTGAGTTTATGGATTCGTCGTAAAGGGGTTTTGCGGACTCTTGTCAAGGAATGTTGCGCATTCGGCGGTCCCGGGCTTGCCACGGTTGTAGCCCTGGGAATGTATAATTATGCTCGTTTCGACAATTTTTTCGATTCAGGTCTTTATCGGGTCATCTGGCCTGACTGCCCGTATGTGGATTACTGTCTCGTTCAACACCATTTCTTTCGTATCGCTCACGTTCCGCAAAACTTTGCGACGTATTTTACGACCTTTCCGGCATGGAAAATCGTTGATTTCATGCCTGTTTTTACGGTTCGAGCATATGACATCGCCAATAGAGACGTGCTTACGTACGCTGAACACATGGTTCCTCTTTTCATGGCAGCGCCTTTCACCGTGTTGTCGATTCCCGGCGCCGTGGCGGCTTACCGAGAGAACATATCCACCGATGTGGCGCTCTTCTTGGGAACAGTGTTTTTTGCTGCCGTGGTTATGCTGTTGACCCTGTTGGCCTATTATTATACCGCTCCCCGTTATTTCTATGATTTTACGCCTTTCCTATTCGTTTGCGCGTACGCCAATGTATTCCTGATATGGAAACGCTACGGCTCAATCGATCGCTTCAGGCGGCCGGCTCTCTTGGCGCTGGGAATTCTCTTCGCAGTAAACGTCTACTTAGGGCTGATCTACGGATTAAACGGTATGGTCCAGACATGGTAATCAGTGTCCACCTCTTGGTCCGGCGCACGTGTAGCGCCATGTGACGTTTTTGCCGCACGGAAAGGATAATTGGGGGTATTCGTGAGGCTTAGTTGCAAATAGGCGACTAAGATAGCCCCTCTTCATAGACTCTAAGCCTGCGTTTTTTGCCTTGGTTGTGTTTCTACAACGCTTAATCTTATTTTCGCAATTAACCTTCTCGTTTAAGCCAAGCGCCGGTTGCAAGCAAACATCTTGATTCTTAAATAAACCAAACATTAAAAGTATCTTATAACTAATTTGCGATAAAACCGCCGACGTGGCGCCCTTTTCGCATTGTACCCTGCAACGACGAAAAAACCGAATGTGGTCCACGGTCGTTGAATAGCAGCAATCAGGCGACACACAGTAACAATCAAGCCGATTGAGCCGTGTAATCCACACCAGGGACACTCCCTAGAATTGATCGCCTGCTGACACATTGGATTACCGTCGGGCTCAAGCGGCGCAACGAATAGCAAAAGATTCCACAATAAAGGAGAATTATCATGGCCGGAACATATACATCGAGAGATCCGTTGGTATGGGTTAAAGATAAAGAAGGTAACGAGTTCATTTGTCATCTGAACCAATTGAGAGACCCTAAATCCGCCACAGCCGCCGAATTGGAAGGCTGCGTGGACTCAGGTTCAGCGGCCTTCGACCCGGGTAATTAACAACGATTTGCAATTAAGAGTATTATTCGGCAGAGCATTTTAGGAACAAGTCTTCTCCTGAAAGCCTTCTCGAAAAACCTCGATAATTGCTCAACCTACAATTTCCCTAGGGAAAATGGTGGTTTGGGTGAATAGAAAACGTACTTAAGTTGTTACGAAAAACTACTTTACTTTTTTAAAAATGCTATGATGTGCAAAGTATTCGTAAGTAGCGATTCATCGGGTTCAACCTTGTTTCACAACAGGCGAATCCGACCATGGTAGTCCTCGGCGAACGACCATTACACATCGCTACAAAATATTATAAAGACGCCGCTCAACTGAAAGGAGAATTATCATGGCCGAAGCTCACACCCCGAATGATCCGTTGGTATGGGTAAAAGACAAAGAAGGCAATCAGTTCATATGCCATACCAGCCAACTTAGAGACCCCAAGTCGGCTTCAAAAGAAGAACTGGACGCATGCGTGGATTCCGGCTCCGCTGCCTACGATCCCAGCAACTAATTTCATTCACTAATTATTCACCGGCCATCGGACTGCGCCACACTTGTCTGTGAACTCGTAGATCTGCGGTCGGTGAACGACTTGAACAAGCGTTATGGACTTTATAAGGAACCGTGACGTGTAATCTCAAAGGAGAATTATTATGGCCGAAGCTCACACTCCTAATGATCCCTTGGTATGGGTAAAAGACAAAGAAGGCAATCAGTTTATATGCCATACCAGCCAGCTTAGAGACCCTAAATCGGCTTCAAAAGAAGAACTGGACGCTTGCGTGGATTCAGGCTCCGCTGCCTACGATCCGAGCAACTAGAACCGGCTCCATTCAAAGGTCGATCGCTTAGAATACATCCTAGAGCCGCATACTTTATACCAATGCGCAGCCAAAGAAGTAATATCGGGGAGAACCTTCTTGAAAGAAGGCTTCTCCCCGAACCCCTCTCCAAGAACTGTTAAATTGCCGAAACCGGCTTTTCTCAAGGATAAAAGGCCGCTTTCGGCATATTAAAC
>JBBRBO010000077.1:0-18494 GCA_038205805.1 Desulfomonilales bacterium | reverse complement strand
AATATGCCGAAAGCGGCCTTTTCTCCTTGAGAAAAGCCGGTTTCGGCCATTTAAAAGTTCTTGGAGAGGGGTTCGGGGAGAAGCCTTCTTTCAAGAAGGTTCTCCCCGATATTACTTCTTTGGCTGCGCATTGGTATAAAGGCTTCTCGGAGTGGGGAAATAATCGTCCCGTACCACGGATGTTCTCGGCGTGGGCGACAAACCCGGAATGACGAGCACACCCGCACTTTGCACGGAGGCGGCTCAATTGCGCTAATTCATATAAGACGAGACACACGACCGCGGGAGGCTCCCACCACCCATAAATTCAGGTAATTAGTAGGTATTCATCGCATGGAGGTTGTCACATGAAAAGTCGCTCATTGTTCCTATTCATTCTAACACTCGCCCTGGCCGTATGCGTGATCGCGGGCTCACCCCGAGGCGCCGCAGCCGAGTTGACGGGGGAAATCCCCATAGGCGCAGTATGGTCCATCACCGGTGACGCGGCGGTCTACGGAGCGTACCAGAATAAGGCAGCCGAACTCGCCGTGGATGAGATCAACAAGTCCGGCATGTTAGGGAAAGCCAAAATCAAGCTCATCATGGAAGATGACCGCACCTCAAAAGAAGGCGCCATCACCGCATTCGAGAAGCTGATCAAGACCGACAAGGTTCCCGTAATCCTGGGTCCGACGCTCTCGAATTCGGGAAAAGCGGCTGATCCCATAGCTCAAGCATCCAAGGTGGTAGTATTGGCGGTGTCGAACACGGTGCCGGGGATCGTCGAGATCGGTGATTTCATCTTCCGCGACAGCCTCCCTGAAAGCGCAGTTCAGCCCAATACCGTAAAGGCCACCAAGGATAAGCTGAACTACAAGAAAGTGGCCATCATGTACGGCGATGACGACGCCTATACCAAAGGCGGCTTTGACGTCTTCAAGAAAGCCCTTGAAGATCAGGGCATTGAAATCTTGACCATCGAAACCTTTAAAAAGAAAGACACCGACTTCTCTGCCCAGTTGACTAAAATCAAGGGTCTCAATCCCGACCAGATCATCGTTTCGGCCCTTGCCGAAGAAGCGGCAAGCATCCTGAGCCAAGCACGCCAACTGGGTATCCCCATGACCGTGCATATCATCGGCGGTAATGGGTTTAATTCGCCAAAGTTGGCCCAACTCGCCGGACCCGCGGCCGAAGGCACAATTTCCGGCGCCGCATGGTTCATCGACAACGATACTCCCGGCAACAAAAAATTCGTGGAAGCGTATCACCAGCGCTACGGGGTGAATCCCGACCAGTTTGCAGCCCAGGCCTATACCGGTGTCTATATCATCGCCAATGCGATGAAGACCGCCGGAAGCGCCGATCCTAAGGCCATCAGAGACGCCATGGCGAACATCAAGAACATGGATACCGTGCTCGGGAAGTTTTCCTTTGACGAGAAGAGAAACCCTGTGCATCCACCCGTGGTTCAAATTATAAAGGACGGCAAATTCCAACTGTTTCAGTAAATCCGATACCGATATGCTTCACAAATGTAAGATTGATGGAGCTTTGATTGCAAAATAGGTTTTTTCAACCTCTTTCTCAGAAAATGTAATCTTCGCCGAAACAAAGCATTTCTTCTGGAGAAATGCTCGTTTCGGCATTGTATAACAATCTCGTCAAAGGCGCGGTGGAATGACACAACTCCCGCAGCAACTCATCAACGGTATTTGGCAGGGAGCGGCCCTCGCTCTGTTTGCTATGGGATACACCCTTGTGTTCGGCGTCCTGAGCATCATCAACTTGGCCCACGGCGCAACGTTCATGTGGGGGGCGTACTTCGCCTTTCTATGCGTCACGAAGCTCCAGTGGCCGCTTGTGTACGCCATTCCCACCGCCATGGTGGGATCCGGCGTCATGGCCGTGTTACTGGATCGGCTGGCTTTTAAGCCGCTTAGATCGTTGACCGTGGGTGGGCTGGTGTTGTGGGCCGGATTCATCGCCCTTCTTATGGGGATTATCGGGCACTGGGAGCCCACAGTGAAGTCCTCGGTCGTCATGATCGGCGCCGTCACAATGATCGCCGGCATTCTCATGGACTACTGGAGCGTGCGTCCCCTTGCGCAACGGCAATCTCCTCACTTGGCGCCCATTATCTCGTCAATCGGCGCGACGTTCATCCTCGTGAGCTTGGCCATCGGCGCATTCGGAGCGCAGGTGTCCCGCTTTCCGCAAAACTTGTTCCCCATCACTCCGTATACCATTACAAGCAATGCGGTAATCTCACCCATTCAGGTTCTGGTGCTGATTTTGTCGTTGCTACTCATGCTGGGTTTGCATATATTAATCTCTCGCACGCAGATGGGCCGCGCCATACGTGCAATATCATGGAGCGAACGAACCTCCCGGCTTTTGGGGATCAACGTGGACTTCGTCATAGCCCAGACGTTTTTCATCTCAGGCGCCCTGGCAGGGGCCGCGGGAGTGCTTTTGGGGCTTGCCTTCAACCGCCTGGAACCCACTATGGGCAACGAAGTCGAACTCGCCGGGTTGACGGTCATCATCGTGGGCGGAATGGGCAGTATCGGCGGAGCGGCCTTGGCGGCCTTTCTCGTGGGCATGATTCGTGTGCTCAGTGTGGCCTATATAGACAGCAGCTTCCGAGACGCTTTTGTCTTCGCCCTATTAATCCTTGTGTTGGTCGTGAAGCCCAGCGGCATATTCGGTCGCAGCAAAATGGTTCGGGCTTAGGCCGTTTTCGGCTGTTGCAAAAGTTCGCATGAAAGTCTCGCATTTGGGATGCGACGTACAGCGACCACATGGAAGGATCTTCGGTATGGGAGTTATACCAAAGTGCTTTCCAACGAGTAACATTGGTGATGACTCTTTTTGGGAAGGTAGGTTTTTCCGACGTCTATCTGAGAATGTTTAATATGCCGAAACCGGCTTTTTCTCCTTGAGAAAAGCCGGTTTCGGCCACTTAAAAGTTCTTGGAGAGGGGTTCGGGGAGAAGCCTTCTTTCAAGAAGGTTCTCCCCGATATTACTTCTTTGGCTGCGCATTGGTATTACCCCCCAGCCCCCTTGTTAGCGGGGGTAAGCGTCGGCTTCGAGGTAAAGGGTGGTCGGGCGGTATCCGTACAATCTCCTGACACAGGGGATACAGGGGGGTTGAATCCTCAAGTATTCCAAATTATTGGATACTTTCATACTGCGTTGTGACGAAATGTCATGGTCGGTCTTAGAAAGGGGTTTGGGAAGAATCCTTCTTTCAAGTAGGTTCTCCTCAATATTACTTCTTTGATTATGTATTGGTATAAGAAGCGCCTATGCCGGATTACATCCTTAATCACATATCCCTGATTAATTTCATTCTCATCAATATAGCCTTGGCCTTGAGCATATACATTACGCTGAACACAGGCCTGCTTTCCCTCGCCAATGCGGGCTTCATGGCCATCGGCGCTTACACTGCTGCCATATTCGCCACCTGGTTAAAGCTGCCGCCGTTCGTGGGTTTTCTCTGTGCGATCTTCTTCGCGGTAGTAGTGGCTCTTCCTTTGGGATTGGTGGTCTTGCGCCTCAGAGACATCTATCTGGCCATAGCCACCTTGGGCTTCGGCGAGATCGTTCGCATTTTCGCCCTTAACGGCGACAAGCTGGTGCGCCTCTTCAGCTCGGATAAGGACCTCATCGTGTTCAACGGCGCTGAAGGGATCACCCTTCCCTATACGACGCCGGACCTGTTTCTGGGATTGCCCCAGACCACATGGCCCATTCTGATCTACGTGCTGGCGGTGGTCTACATGTTCGCGACCTTACAGAATTCGCGCTACGGCCGAATACTTGCGGGTATACGACAGGATGAAACCGCCGCGTCTACGCTGGGGATAAACGTCCTGAGATACAAGCTTCTGGCCTTCGTCTTAGGGGCCGCAATAGCCGCGGGCGCAGGGGCCTTGAGCGCTCCCATTGTGCGGGTCATTGATCCCCACAACTACGTCTTCAGCCGAGCGGTGGACATCCTCGCGTATGCGGTGCTCGGCGGGATGACCCACTGGACGGGCGGAATTATCGGCGCGATCGTGTTGACGGCCCTGCCGGATGCGCTCCGTTCTCTCAAGGACCAACGGGAAATCGTAAACGGGCTCATCATCATGATTGCCATTATTTACCTCCCACGTGGACTTGCGGACCCCCTGTTTTGGGGCTCGCTCCGTCGTCGGCTGTTTGGGTCGGACTCACCCGCGCCGGCTGCTGAACTCGATGGGAATACGCCTGCGCCCAAATAGCGCATGAGACGCGGGGCGCCGGGACCGGTAAGCGCTGAAAATTACGATGGGGAACTATGCACGGCGCACAAACTCATGTTCACGCCCTGTGTCACGCTAAGAAACGGTATCCGTTCACCAGGACCACAGCCGCCGCTTGAAGTACGTATGAGCAGAGCCGCCTCAAGCCCTATGAACGATACGGAAAACGGAATTCGTGTATGACGTTGGAATCCGCCGAACGCATATTGGAAGTAGAAAACCTAACCCGCATGTACGGCGGGGTGAGCGCCCTCGAGAACGTATCGTTCAGCGTGCCCCACGGGAGCATCTGCGGACTCATCGGCCCAAACGGAGCGGGAAAGACTACGCTCATCAACATCATCACCGGCTTGACACCGCCCACACACGGCACAATTCGGTTCGAGTCGCAATCCATTACGGGATTGCAACCCCACCGCATTGCGAAACGGGGGATAGGCCGCACCTTTCAGAATATTCGATTGTTCAATGAACTCACCGTCATCGAGAATGTGATGATGGGCTACCATACCCGCCTTCACGGCGGCCTCCTGGAAACCTTGTTCCATCTCCCGCGGAGTCGCAGGGAGGAAATGAGTTCGCGAAAGAACGCCCTGGCGCTCCTGGCGCGGTTGCGCATGGCTCACCTGGCGCCCGCGCCGGCGGGCTCACTATCGTATGGCGATCAGCGGCGGGTGGAAATTGCACGCGCCTTGGCCTTGAAACCCCGCTGTCTCTTGCTCGACGAACCGGCCGCCGGCATGAACAGCGCGGAAACGGATCAGCTCACCGAGTTTCTGCTGGAACTGCGCACGCCGACTCTGGCCATCCTCGTCATCGAGCACGACATGGATTTGATAATGCGCCTTAGTGATCTCGTTGTGGTGCTGAATTTCGGGGTGAAGATCGCGCAAGGAGCCCCGGAGGCCGTCCGAAACGATCCCCAGGTCATAGAAGCGTATCTCGGTGAATCCGAGGACGATTGACGACGTGTTTACGTGTACCGGAACGCAATTACTCGCTTTCATATGAGTAATCTTGGTGGAAATCATTCTTGTTGGAAAGCTTTGCTCACTTCTATCTAGGAATGTCAAACATTCGCCGAAAGCGGCGTTTTCTCCTTGAGAAAAGCGGGTTTCGGCAATTTTAGACGTTCGCCTGAAAGTCTCGCGTTCGGGATGCGACGTACAATGAGCATATGGAATGATTTTCGGTATGGGAGTAGAACCCCCCTTCTCAGGAGGGTAAGCGTCGGCTCCGAGTCAAAGGGTCGTCGGGCAGTATCCGTATGTCCCCCTGACAAGGGGGATACAGGGGGTTTGATCCTAAAGTATTCCAAATGATTGGATACTTTCATACTTCGTTGTGACGATACGTCATGGTCGTTCTTGGAGAGGGGTTCGGGGAGAAACTATTCAAAAAGGTTCTCCCGATAGTACGTATTTGACTGCACACTGGTATAAATCATTACCGAAAGGCACTCAAACCGCATGTTGATAGTGCAGGATCTCCATACATCATACGGCGCCATTGCAGCTCTGAGAGGAGTGAGCTTTCGGGTCACTCAGGGCCACATAGTCACGCTTGTGGGAGCGAACGGCGCGGGCAAATCAACGACACTCAACACCATTAGCGGACTCCAGCAGCCCAAGAAAGGGAGCGTCCGCTTTGAAGGCCAAGAAATCGCGGGTCGTCGCGCAGACCGCATTGCGGCGCTGGGACTTGTGCAAACGCCCGAAGGTCGCCAGGTGATCGGCAATCTCACGGTGGAAGAAAACCTCCTCCTTGGGGCATACACCCGCAGTGACGGCGAGGTCCGCAATGATCTCAAGGACATGTACAAGCGCTTCCCCCAACTGAAGAAACGGCGTTCCCAGATTTCGGATTCTCTTTCCGGCGGGGAGCAGCAGATGCTCGCCTTCGGTCGAGCGCTCATGGCCCGCCCCAAGTTACTCATGCTGGACGAGCCTTCGCTTGGTCTGGCGCCCCTCATCGTGAAGAGTATCTTTGCGACCATCAAGGGGCTCAGGGGACAAACCACCGTCTTGCTGGTGGAACAAAACGCCCGTAAAGCCCTGGAAATCTCGGATTACGCCTACGTCATGGAAGGCGGACGCATCGTGCAGGAAGGCTTCTCCGCAGAACTGAAGAACGACCCCAAGATCGTAGAGGCCTACTTGGGGCGAAAGCATTGATTTGAGCCCCAATAGGCGCGCGCTTTGTAAATTATGCCTCACCGTGGCACAATGGATCAGCGTCCGACATAATTCCCAAAAGGACGCCTGAGGAGGAAAAGAATGAAGGCAATTATTAAGACGAGCAAAGGCGACATTAACTTGAAACTTTTTGATGAAAAAGCGCCGCAAACCGTAGCGAATTTCGTCAACTTAGCGAAAAGAGGTTTTTACGATAACCTGAAGTTCCATAGAGTGATTAATGATTTCATGATCCAGGGCGGTTGCCCCCAAGGCACAGGAATAGGCGGCCCGGGCTACACCTTCAAGGATGAGTTTGTCCCTGAGCTGAAGCACGACAAACCCGGTGTTTTGTCCATGGCGAACGCAGGCCCGAATACCAACGGCAGCCAGTTTTTCATCACGCATGTTCCTACGTCGTGGCTTGACGGCAAACATACGGTGTTCGGCGAAGTGGAAGGCCTCGATGATATGAAAGTGGTCAACAGCATAACCCAAAATGACAGGATCGAAACCATAGCTATTGACGGCGACACCACCGAGTTGGTCAAGAAGGCCAAAGCCAACCTGGATTCCTGGAACAAAACGCTGGACAAAAAGTAGTCAGCCTTCAGAGGCGCCGTTTGCGCCCAAAAAGTGTGACCGTTCACCAGGAATTGTTCAATCTCTGGGAATGCTTATTGTTGAACCGGCGCATTCACACCGCCTTCCGGGGAGTCTCCATTTGAGGCTTCCCGGATTCCCATACGGCGCCTATACTCTGAAGTGACGACGGAACCTGGAGTAATCCTCATGGAAATTTGGGAACTCGCCCTCTACGTCGTAGGGACAATAACGGCTGCGGGATTGATCCTCCGGTTTTGCAATTACGATTGCGAGAAACCCGAGGACATCGAATTCAAGTGATAGACGATGCCGTGAGCCGGTCGGCTCAAGTCCCCGAGCCCCTCTCAACGAAGGCGCGGTCCGTATGAGTAAACCATGTGTGGGATGCGGCTACTGTTGCTCCCAGCGTATATGCCGTATAGGCGCCATGGTCTACGGTCATTACAAGAACCCCTGCCCTGCCCTTGCCTACGAAGCCGGTCGCGCTCTGTGTCGGCTGTATATGTCCGATCCCTTGCGCTACGAAGCGGTCTTGGCCATCGGTGAAGGCTGCGTTTCTCCGGACAATCCGTGGCGATCCCCAGCGGACGAACCGGCTGGATAAGAATCATTCATCCGCAGATGAACGCAGATAAACAGGCAAAGGTAAAAACCACAACTCATACCTTCCTACTTCTCTTAATCTTCAATCTGCGGCCATCTGCGTAATCTGTGGATAATACTCTTCATCCTTCAGTATTTGGCATTTTGTGCGCCGGATTACGTCCACCTAGAGCATGTTTGCTCTTATACCAATGTGCTGTCGAACGAGGAATATAGGTGAAGGATATTTTTGTAAGAGCAGGTTTCCCTAACTACTATGAAAGAATGTTTAAATGCACCGCAAGTGGCTTTTCTCCTTGAGAAAAGGCACTTGCGGCTATTTTGAAAGTTCTTGGAGAGGGGTTTGGGGAGAAACTTCTTTCAAGAAGGTTCTCCCCAATATTACTTCTTTTATTGCGCATTGGTATTAGCTATGTCTATCTGCGTAATCTGTGGATAACATCATTCAACCGCAGATGTCGCAGATGAACGCAGATAAACAGCCAAAGGAAAAACCACAACGCATACCCTTCCTACTTCTCTTATTCTTTATCTGCGGCCAGCTGCGTAATCTGTGGATAATGCTCTTCATCTTTGGGTATTCAGCTTTCGGTGCGCCGGATTACGTTCACCTAGAGCATGTTTGCTTCTATCTACGTCTATCTGCGTAATCTGTGGATTACACTCTTCACCTTCCAGGAATCAGCTTGTAGTGCGCTGGATTACGTCCATACAGCTCCGCCTGCGGCGGCGCGACGAAGTTCATAATAGTGAACGGCATTTTATCAAATTATCATACGGACTTTGCTTCACAAGGATTCTACACAAAGGCAATTACACCGCTGGAGTGAACTTTTTACTTGACGCGATTCCTCGGTTGCGGTACTTATTAGATTCATGCTCATTTTTGTAATCCGATTCCCCTACATGTAGTTAGGTACTTACCTCCGCCTCATTGGTGGGTCGCCAAAGGTAACCGAGAGGTTTGTTTTCCATGAAACGGTTTGCTTTGCATGCTGAACTTGGGATCGCCTGGGTGGTGCGTTCGTTCGAGGCTTCTCTGTGTTCGGCCTGACGGCGCCCGAGGCGAAGCCGGCTTCCCTATGATCTTGAGAGGACACGTGATGGGTAACCGTTCACCGGAAACCCCGCAAAAACTTGAAATTACGTGGCGCAGAGCCGCCCCAAACCCAGTGAACCATTACCGTCGCGATGCCGTCCCGTGAGTTTGAACTGCCCGCGCTCGCGCTGAACGGCGCCGATATTTCCTTTTTCTCGTGAAAGCGCTTGAGTAAGCCTCTCTACGGCTTACCTTGGCGCTTGTCCCATAACCGACGACGTTATTACCGCCCGCGTTCGAGCCCCAAAGGTTATCCCGGCGGCCTTATGGAGCGAATACAAGGGACTGCCGTCTTCCGCGATCAAGATAAAACGGAGTAGGACGCAGTTCTTGGACAATGGTTTGGGTGAGAGATTCCATCTAGGAGAGGAGACAATATGGCAGAACAGCTTAGGCCTCGATGGGGACAACCTCTGACGGGTATCGTTTCATTTATGGTTTTCTTCCTCATTGCCTGGGGCACGTGGTATTTGCTGAGTGACCCACGCGGACCGGTGGGGTCTTTCCCATACCCCTTCGTGCTCTATTTGGCGATGATGATTCTGGTGGGCTTGTGGCAACACATGTTCCTTGGGGACTGGCCCTTCCAGAATGTGTCGCAACCCTGGCGGGGAATCATAGAAACCGTCGTCAACTTGGCGCTCGTATGGTTCGTCATCCACGTGATCTTCTACAGGGTGATGGGTATCGGATTCAACTTCCTCAGTCAGGTCAACCTTGAGGCCCTTGCGGCCGCAGGTCAAACCGTCTTGCCCGCCGGGGCCGGAAAGACTCTCGAATTAGCCACCTTGGTCAATCCCGCCGCTCGTTTCGCTGAACGAGCCGTGGTTTGCTTCGTGCTCATCGGCTTCTACAGTTATCCATTCATCACCATTCTCTTTGCGAAATGGCCCATTCGTCCCAGCGATCTGCCCCAACCTGAAGCGGGTTTGGCCGAAATCGGCTGGTGCACCATGTGGACCATGTTTTTCTACACCGTGCTCATCATTCCCTTTTGGGGTCTGATTTACGGCAAGGTGTTCGGGACTTCATACGCTTTGGGCCTCCCTTGGTGGGGATTCTCAGGCACATCGCATGTTCACTGGGTGTTCGGTTGGTGGGAATGGATGATTATCATCCTCTTCATGACCGCCAACGTGTGGCGCATGAAGCCCTGGTCCGCCATTAAATTGCCTCAGCCGTGGAAGGGCCTGATCTCCTTCCTGCTGAATATCGCATTAGGCTATCTTGTTGCATGGATTTGCATCAAGATCGCTCCGCTTTGGCTCAACATGACGGACGTGGTTGCCCACCTACCGGCCGGCGACAAGGGCGTCCCGATAAGATTCCTGTGGTACCACGCCGCTGAAATCGCGGGCTTTACCCTTATTCCTTTCTTGATTTGGCACCACTACTTCGACGATATGGCGCCGCAAGATAACCTCGATTCCTGGGGCGCTTTCTGGTTCAGGACCATTGGTGTTCTGGTATTCGCCGCAATCAGCTATGTGATCTTCTACTACTTCAACTTCGGTCATTGGGGTCTTGGAAACCATCACATGGAACACAGCGTCGCCGAACGAGTCATCCACGGAGAATCCCTGATCTGGAACTTCTGGTGGATTATTCCCCTTCTGTGGAACGAGTGGTTCTTCCACAAATGGCCCTTCTACGAGCACGTGCACGAACACCCCGTGCCTAAATCCGCTTAACGTAAACGGTTCACCGGAGGGGCGCTCGTCTCCCCTCCGACCATCCTTCCTACATTCACATTCAAAGCTGCTCTGTGCGTGTAGCGAACTGTTTGTATTTTCCAAGTCGCCGGTCTCCCTGGATCGGCGACTTTCCCTGTTCGTCTTGCCTTTTTCTCTAAAGTGGCATACCTTACAATGAACGGGTTCGGCTTTCGACGGCTCGTTTCTCCCGTTTGGCGCCCCACATCCTACCCCCTGTTTTTACGGTGTTTTCCCGAATGAGAATCCTCGACGGGCCGGCCGTCGTGAACAGGCCGGCGGTGAAGCATTCCAAAGGGAGCGCTCCGGGATTCATCCCTGAAGCAATCGGTGGTAATTCAGCCGCTTAAGGGAGCGCTGTGTGGAAAGAACCCCCTCACCTGCGACATACGCCTAAATTTCAAGCAAAGTCCTGTTCGCAGGATGCAGGCCGTCCGACTGGTGAATCAATACCAAATGAAAGCCTATGTAGGAGATATGCGTGCTGTACAAGAACGTGTGCATCGAAAGCCTGGGATATGCGCTTCCCGAGAAGATCATTCCTTCCACGTGGATTGAATCGCAACTTGAGCCCGTGTACAAGGCATTGGGACTGGAACCCGGGTTCCTCGAACAAGTGACCGGTGTTGCCGAACGCCGCTGGTGGGAGGAATCCGAAGATATGTCCTTTGCGGACATTGCGGCTATGGCGGGTGAAGCGGCCATCAGGAACGCAGGCATTGACAAGAATGAGGTGCAGATTCTCATCAACGCCTCAGTGTGTCGTGATTACGTTGAACCCGCCGGAGCCTCGATAACCCATCACAAGTTGGGCCTGGGCCACCATTGCAGAAATTTCGACGTCACGAACGCATGTATGGGTTTCGGGGACGCCATCACCATCGTAGCGGACATGATCGAGCTGGGTCACATCGACACGGGGCTCATCGTGGCCGGCGAGTGCTCACGGGAAATCACCGAATCCACAATAGACTTCTTGCTGAAGGCCGAACCCTCCTTCCCCGTGTGCTTCGAGCGCATGGTGGCCTTTACTTTCGGTTCGGGCGGTGTGGCTATGGTCTTGAGGAGCAAAGACGCGTCAAAAACGAAAAAGCAACTGCTCGGCGGCTTTTGCTACGCCGACACAAAGCACAGCAACCTGTGTGTCGGCCAACGCACCTGGATTACCATTCGCGCCAAGGAGATGCTCAAGGCCGGCCTGAAACCCTTGGCAAGGGCATGGGACGGTTTTCTCAAGGAAGTGTCCTGGAATGTGGAAATGATCGACCGCATATTCAGCCATCAAGTGAGTAGCGCTCATAGAAGCTTGGGCGCCGGGGTGCTTGACATAGATCTCGATAAGGACTACTTCACCCTGCCGAAACTGGGGAACATAGGGCCGGTGTCGTCAAGCTTGTGCATGGCTATGGCGCTGGAGGAAGGCTTGCTGAAGGACGGAGATCGCTTGTGTCTCATGTCCATGGGGAGCGGCATTAACTGCATGTTCTTGGGGATTCAGTGGTAGATCAAGCGCGGAGGTGATCCGCGACGAGAGCCATACGCTCGGCGAGAACGTAATACCGACTGCAAGGGGATTTCTTTATCTGCGGACATCTGGGACATCTGCGGATAATTAGTTTTCATCCACAGATTACGCTGATTAACGCAGATTATAAGAATTAAAGGAATTAGGAAGAATTTCTTCATCTGCGGACATCTGGGACATCTGCGGATGATAAATACGCCTTATCCACAGATAACGCTGATATAAGAGCAACAGGAATAGGAAGTCCGGCTACGGATCTCTCTTATGCCGGCAAAAAAGTAAGATAGGCGAAGTTTTTATTGCAAAGCAGGTTTTTCCAACCTCTTTCTAAGAAATTTGTGATAATCGCCGAAAGCGGCATTTTCTCCTTGAGAAAAGCCGGTTTCGGCAATTGCAGAAGTTCTTGGAGAGGGGTTTGGGGAGAAGCCTTCTTTCAAGAAGGTTCTCCCCAATTTTACTTCTTTGATTGCGATTGCGCTTTGGGTCTTATCGTTTCGAGAACTGGAAGCTGGCGCGAGCGGCCTTCTTCCCGTATTTTTTCCGCTCCTTGACCCGCGAATCTCTTGTGAGAAAACCCGCGCTTTTCAGCACGGTTCTGTACGAGGGGTCCACGTTGAGCAGGGCCTTGCTGATACCGTGTTTGATTGCGCCTGCTTGCCCGGACAAACCGCCGCCGGACACATTGGCATAAACATCGAAGCGGCCCACGGTTTGGGTAAGCTCGAAGGGCTGCATAATGACCATTCTCGACGTAGGACGGCCGAAGTAGGAATCGATGGCCCTATGATTGATAACCAGCGCGCCTGTTCCCGGCTTGAGCCAAACACGAGCTATAGCGTTTTTGCGTTTGCCGGTGGCGTAGTGTCTATTGTCGTCGCTCATGTAATTCCCCGTTAAAACTGATACGTTTCAGGCTTTTGCGCTTCATGCGGATGAGTCTCGCCTGCGTAGACTTTCAGCTTGGTCAATTGGGCTCTTCCAAGGCTGTTCTTGGGGAGCATGCCTCTGACGGCAAGCTGAAATACCATTCTGGGCTTGGTTTTCAACATCTTATCGGCAGGGGTGGACTTGAGCCCGCCCTGATAGCCCGTATGGCGTCGGTAGAGTTTTTGCTGAAGTTTGTTTCCCGTTAGGCGCACTTTATCCGCGTTGATTATAATCACGAAGTCGCCCGTATCCATATGGGGAGCGAACTGCGGTTTATGTTTTCCACGAAGAATCCGAGCGCTTTCTGAGGCTATGCGCCCGAGGACCTTGTCCTTGGCGTCAATAACGAACCACTTTCTTTCCACTTCCCCTGGCTTCGGGGTCCATGTTTTCATGGCGCACCTCTATAACAATGTAAACAACGACTTGTAACACTGATGCCCGCCTGTGTCAAGCCCTCGTTCGAGAATTCTCACCATATTCTAACCCACTATCCGGGAATAGTTGCACGAATCGCCGCGACAAACCTATCGGTATGAAACCGTCGCAAAAAGGTGATGCGCCGACACCGCAGATATGGTATTTATTTAGATTCCGGTAACCGTTCACCACACAAGCGTTCGCAGCGTGGCAGCGCTATGGGATGCCCCTGAGAGGAGACGACACCGATTTGCTTTCCCAAACGTAGGATAGAGGGAACTTTTGGTATAAATCAGGGTTTTCCTATCTTTTTCTAAGCAATGTAGCGCAGACCTGTATAAGTCTCCCTACCGGTCTTTGGCCGAACGCAGAGCCGTCTCAAGGTCGGTGAACCACTACGCGTTCTACGACTACACCGGCCTAGCGCCGCAGGAGACACCGCCCGGAGGTTCCGTATGCCCACAAAAGAGCTTTCTTCCGAACGTATCGCCTTTCTCAGGAAAGACTACAGCCAAGGTTTCAGCCGGTACTGCGGTTTCGAGATCCTGGAAATCTCATGGGGTCGTTTCACAACCCGTGTAGCGTCGCGCGACGACCTCATTCAACAGGACGGCTTCATTCACGCGGGTGTTATGGCCACCATGGCGGATCAAACCGCCGGGTATTCGGCATTCACCACCGTGCCTGAGGACTACCGCATCCTCACCATCGAATTCAAGATAAATTTTCTCAGACCGGCCTTCGGCGCCGAGATCCTTTGTAAGTCCCACGTCATCAGAGAGGGCCGGCAGATCATCATCGCGGAATCGGAAATCCTTGACGTGCGAGAGGACGGCCACATCCCCGTTGCCAAGGCAATGGTCACGCTTATGGCCGTGCACGCGGACACGCTGAAGCGGTAACAACGCCCCTTCTCACTACTCTTTATTCCTGAATCTGCGTTAATCTGCGTAATCTGTGGATTAACTCTTTTCCTCCGCACATGTCACAGATGAACGCAGATAAACAGCCAAAAGAAAGAACCCCTAACAACACCCCTTCTCACTACTCTTATTCCTGAATCTGCGTTAATCTGCGTAATCTGTGGATTAACTCTTTTCCTCCCTAAATGCCGCAGATGACCGTAGATAAACAGCAATAAGAAAAAACAGAAAGAACTAACTAGCCTTCCCATAGAACAAAAAGAGATGGAGCATCTCAGAGGCGTCGTGACCTAGATTGAGTTCTTTGGACCAAACCTAAGGAAACACTTGGCTGAGAGGGGGTGTCGTAGTATAAGCACAAAGGATTGTTCTTCCGAGGAGTGAAAGCCATGCCACAAATGAAAAGAATTAAAGATGATAGCCCGTTGTTTAAGGAAAAAACGAAGAAAGAAAAAGTGATGACGGAAGAAGACTATGAAGATCATTTGGACTGTTGTGTGGCAGCCGAAGCGATAGATGAAGCCGTGGAAAATGGTGGAGTCAAAAGAACCAGAGATTTTGCCAAGGAACTTGGCTTTGATCTCTGAGCATGTGGTACGAGTCTCACATACTGCCTCACGCCCAGCGCGACATAGGGAAACTTCCCTCTCGAGAAATTCAAGAATCAGTGTTGAAGACTTGTACGGATGAGCTAGAGGAGAATCCTCGCCCTCATGGACACTTACCTGTAAAGGGGGTGAAGGGAAATACTGATCTGTACCGTGTTTATTCTCACGATAGAAAATTCCGCATAATATATGGCATTGAAGACGATCTTCGAGCGGTGATAATAGTCGCTGTCAGACGCCGAAATGAAGGTACCTACAGTGACACCCCCGTCAAAAGCCTATCCAACAAAGTTGTGGAAATTGCTCGGCAATTAAAGGCAATGCTACCATTCATTAGAGATATAGCGGGTGAAATAGGTATCGAATGGGCATCCAAATTGGACGACGGTCAAACCAGGTGTGTACACATTGGAATTAAGGCAATTAAAGAGAGCCGAAAACCCCTTTTAGTAGTTGCTGAGAAAATCAAAGAAACAATCAAAGTGAACGAAAATGCTAAAACCATTGCAAGGGATATGAAGCGTCTTATACAAAAAGGTGGTTCTGCTTTCGCTGAGTGAACAGTTCTATTAAGGAAATTGCCCTGAAAAAGAAAGGTCGAAAGAGCGACTAATACCAATGCGCAGCCAAAGAAGTAATATCGGGGAGAACCTTCTTGAAAGAAGGCTTCTCCCCGAACCCCTCTCCAAGAACTTTTAAATGGCCGAAACCGGCTTTTCTCAAGGAGAAAAAGCCGCTTTCGGCATATTAAACATTCTCAGATAGACGTCGAAAAAACCTACCTTCCCAAAAAGAGTCTTCACCAATGTTACTCGTTGGAAAGCACTTTGGTATAAAGCCAATTTCTTTCTACGGTCACGACCTCAGAGATGTTGCAGATGACCGTAGATAAACAGCCAAAAGAAAGAACCACTAACAACGCCCCTTTTCACTGCTCTTTATTCCTGAATCTGCGTTAATCTGCGTAATCTGTGGATTAACTCTTTTCCTCCCTAAATGCCGCAGATGAAGAAACCGTCTTACGTATCAGGCGTGGCAGCCGGCGGTTGAGGGGCCTGGGCGAACAATTCGGTCGAAAAAGAGCGCCGCGCCGCTCCAGTAGGCTTTTTTCTTTTTTGACTTGACAACACAACCAAATATTATATCATAGAATATATGGGGTGGGGAAGCTCTATTTCAGACATATTTTTGCCCCTTTGTGGAAAACCTTACAAATCCCGGCGGCGTCAAGAAGCGAAGATCGGTTTTGTAAAGTAGGTTTCCCTAACTACTTCTAAACACATTTATTATTCGCCGATAGCGGCATTTTCTCCTTGATAAGAGCCGGTTTCGGCAATTGTGAAAGCTTTTAAAGCGGGGTTTGGGGAGGACCTTTTTTCAAAAAGGTTCTCCCAAATATTACTCTTTACTCTTTTCTTCACTCTTCACTCTTGCGTCAGCCCCCTGAGGGCATGCGCTGCTCAAGGAAGTCCAGGATGCCCTTATAGCCCTTGATGCGGTTTTCCTTCTTCAGGAAACCGTGTCCTTCATCATCGAATATGGTGTATTCCACGGGAATGCCTCGCTTCCGAGCGGCTTCCACGATCTCGTCGGACTCGGCTTTGAGGACTCTCGGGTCATTCTTTCCCTGGAGGACCATCAAGGGTCGCACGATCTTGTCCGCATGAAAGAGGGGCGAGATGCTGCGCAGGTACTCTTCCTCGGTGTCCGGATTCCCGATCTCTCGGTAGAGCGACTCTTTGAAAGGGTCCCACCAGGTCGGCAGGCTCTTCAAGGTCCGCAGCCAATTCGAGACGCCGAAGAGATCCACACCCAGGGCGAATTCCTCAGGCTGAAACGTGAGCGCAGCCAGGACCATGTATCCGCCGTAGCTGCCGCCCATGATGCCGACGTTTCCTTCTTGCACATAGCCCGATGACGCAAGGAATTCCTTGGCTGCGACAACGTCCGCAAGATCGGCCTGTCCATGCTTGTGATTGTCCGCACGGTAGAAGGTCTTACCATACCCCGAGCTGCCGCGGTTATTCACCGCAATCACGGCGTATCCGTGATTAACAAGATACTGCAGGAGCGGATCATAATGGATCGTGGATTGCCCGCCCGGACCGCCGTGCACCCATACTATGGCGGGTTTCTTATTCTCGGCGTCCGCCTGATGGGGCTTGTAGAGGATCGCCGGGATCTCGAGCCCGTCAAAGGATTTGTACCGGACACGCTGGGCCTCCACCAGATCATCGGGATCAATGGCGGGATTGAGCGTGTTCGTGAGTCGAGCGAATTGCCGTGTGTCGAAGTTGTAGACGTAGAGATTGGCCGGTGAGGTCGCTGACGTCACGTACAAGCTCATGAGCTTCTCGCTCTTGGAGATCTTCACCGAGGAGATTTGGCCTTCCGGCGGAGTCGGTAAAGGGATCAACTCCTTTGTGGAAGCGTCATAGACCCTGATTTCCGTGCGTGCGTCATTGTTGACTCCCACGACCAAGTACGTGCCCTTATGGGACAAACGCACGAATTCGATATCCCAATCGGCCTTTAGGACCGTTTCCACGGCGCCTGATTGCAAATTGTAACGCTTGACGTACGTGAATTCGCCGGCTTCGTCCGTAAGGCAGTATAAGTATTGGGAATCAATACTGAACGTCTCGGGCGAGAAGTTCACGTCCCCTTCGTGGGGACTGACGAGCTTCAGTTCCTTCGTGGAGGTATCGTACAGGTACATGTCCGAGTTGTCCCGCGTAATGGTCTTACTAAAGGCCATGTAGCGCCGGTCACGTGACACTGCGCCCAAGCTGTACGCCCCTTCGTTCTTGAAGATCATGGTCGGGGTGAAGTCGGCGAAATCCATCTCGTAGACATCCATGAATTTTGGATCACGCTTGTTCGAGCCGTAGTAGAAGCCCTTTTCGTCATAGCTGACGCCGTAAAACGACGCCTTGGCGTTGTCACCGGGGGTCAAATCCTTAGATTCGCCGTTCTCTTTTAGGAGGTAGATATGACTGATCTCGTTACCGCCCGTGTCGCTGCTGTACAAAATGCGATTATCATTGGGCAGAAACGCCAAGGAGAAGATCGCGTTCGTTTTCGAAAAGGTCACCTGAGTAGAGGCGCCGCCCTCAACGGGAACGACAAACGCATTGAAAATCCCACTTTGGTCGCTGGAAAAGAGAATCTTTTGCTCGTCATGAGAAAAGGAGCTTCCACCTATGGAAACGGTGTTCATGAACTCTTCGATGGAGTACTTTTTTACCTGCTCACCGGGCTTGAGACGCCTCTGCATCCGCTGCTCACCGGGAGCGAGACCCGTCTCACCGCCGGACCGCCCCGGTGATTGCACGTGGGTCCCTGATTCCTGTTGGGCGTTTGCGCCTTTGGCTACCTCACGGCATTCACCGGGAACGGCGATCAAACACGCAGCGATAAGCCCTATAAGAGCGCTTATCATGAACGAATTCTTCATACATTCTCCTTATACCAATGCGCAGCCAAAGAAGTAATATCGGGGAGAACCTTCTTGAAAGAAGGCTTCTCCCCGAACCCCTCTCCAAGAACTTTTAAATGGCCGAAACCGGCTTTTCTCAAGGAGAAAATTCCGCTTTCGGCATATTAAACATTCTTAGAT
>JBBRBO010000076.1:0-18932 GCA_038205805.1 Desulfomonilales bacterium | reverse complement strand
AAAGACTACTTTGTTATCCTTATAGTAGATCAAGCGGGTTGGCATACATCAGACGCTCTGGAGATACCGGAAAATATTCGCCTGGTGTATCTTCCGCCCTATAGCCCCGAACTGAATCCGGTGGAGCATATTTGGGAATATTTACGTGAGAATGATCTCTCGAATAAAGCCTTCACCTCGCTTGATCAACTTGAGAAAACGCTCTGCCGATCACTCAACAAACTGGAACAAAATCCCAAACTAGTGAAGTCAATGACAAATTTCCCTTACTTGAGAGTTACCTGAAATGAAACGAACTGGTATAAGACCAGCTTTGCCTATGGCCTGGGCAAAAAGCTCGGCCTGCCGGTGTTTCTTGTGGAACACGGAGGAAAAGAGGAGGGCCGGCCACGTCGAACCGCTTTCAACGCATGCCTGAATCTTGGCGGCAGTGATGAGGGCGTATTACTCATAGCCGGTGACAGCGACGCCGTGCTCAACACCGGTAATTCTTGGTTCCATAGCGGGAACAAATCCGATAAACGTTGGCTCCATGAATTCCTTGAGACCCCCGGAATCAGAATGATTTGGACCGCCAATGCCATTCGACATCTTGAAGATTCCGTGGTGCGCCGCTTCTCGTATAATCTACGTTTTGAGCCTTTCAACACTCTTCAACGCCGACAAGTATTGGATACGGTCCTCGTCGATCATCATCTGGACTCTTTTTTCACCAGCGCCGAGAGAAAGAATCTTGCCGCTCAGCATGCCGTCAGCGCCGGTGTAGTGGAACAAGCGGTCAGAAAGACCGCTGAGATGGGCTCGGACGATAAGGAAGAGGTTCAAACAGCCGTTCGTCTCTCCCTCGAGGCGTATCAGAGTTTTGCCGGCAAACCACGTGCGCAGCTCGCTGCAATCGAGGTGGATCCCTCCGGCTTCGTCCTTGAAGGACTCAATGTCGCCGGATGTAGTCTTGATGCGCTCTTAACAAAAGCGACAGCTTTTACTGAATACATCCAGAACCCCGAAAACAACGATGTTCGTTCCCTATCGCTTCTTTTCCACGGACAGCCTGGTACCGGTAAAAGCCATTTCGCTCGCTTCATAGCTCGACACGTTGATCGTAAGATCGTTTTCAAGCACACTAGTGACATTATGTCCGCGTATGTAGGCGAAACCGAACAAAACATCCGTGACGCTTTCGAGGAAGCCGCCTCCAAAGAGGCCGTACTCATCTTCGATGAAGCGGACAGCCTCCTTGGCTCTCGAGATGGAGCGCTCCATTCCTGGGAGCGAACACGTGTCAACGAAATCCTTACCTGGATGGAATGTTTTCGCGGTATTCCGATCTATACCACGAACAGACTTGCGGACCTCGATTCCGCCGCCATCCGCCGTTTCAACCACAAGCTCGAGTTCGGCTATCTCAAGCCCGAAGGAGTAGGGCTCTTCTACAAAAAGATTCTTGGACCTCGAATAGCGGCCAAGCTCAACAAGAAGGAAGAGAATGAACTCAAAGGCATTCACAATCTAACTCCCGGCGACTTCAACGCCGTTAAAACGCAGTTCGCTTTCGCACCGAAAGAAAAACTCCGTCATAAGAGCGAAGCTTTGAAAGAAGAAGCTCGCATAAAGCATTTTCACTCAGGAAAGAAGGCCATCGGCTTCTAAGGTGGATAAGCCTTTCACAGCACAGGAGCCGAGTTCGTACGAGACTTCTGCAAGCGCATAGAATACGTCGGCGCCGATTTAAGGTCACAACTTGCGGGCGCTCTATAAATGCGGCTAAAGCGTGGCGGGCAAGCCCGTCACACAAAAGGGACGGGTTTCCTTGCGCCTTAACACCGGCGTCAACCAATCCCGCCCAAGAGAGTTTGTAAGCGTTCACCACAGCAGGCGCTGTTTTGCTTAATGGGGAGAAACTAAGGGGAGAGGAATCTCTTCTTCGCCCTTCAGCATGCGCAGGGCGGCCTCGACCTCGTGAACAATTACAGAATTGTACAACACTTGTCATCAGATGGAACGCGAAAGGGTTATTCATAGAACATAAGCTATTTCGCTGCTCATCCAACAAGGGAGGATTGAATGCGGTCGAGACATTATTCAAGAAGATCAGGATTTGTAGTCGCAGTGTCGAATCTCGACAATTCCCAACGTTTCATACAGACCCAGTTGGTGATCTACGTCGACAGAATTATGGCTGCTAAACCGAAGTTAAATCCTGAAAAGGTTGAGATCCTTCATTGGGCTATTGGACCTGATCTCATCGAGAAGCACAGCCGAAAATTACGAACACTCTTAACGCCGAACAACAGTGACCGTCTTCATTTCGATGAAGACGATGACGAGGACTTCTTGGATTGTGATGATTTCTGCAATGCCGTCAAAAGAGGGCTGAAAAGAAGCGGCGCCGCTCACGCGCATGCAATCGGCGCCTTTTTTAGAACACTGCTGGCTGAGCGAGTCATCCAGCTTCAGTATTCCGGGACATCGGAACTGGAAGACGGATTGGCGCTATTCCGAGAGATTTTTGGTCTCAGTGATTTAGAGCGCGATCTTTGTGTGTTTTTCTCGATCATGCAGTTGTTTGAGCAAGCTGAAAGCTTTTTTAGACATTATCTGGCGTGTGACCGTTTCCCAGGCCGATATAATCTTGCCGTAGCGTTAGGCGCTACGGAAGCGGAGATTGCAGCCGCTTTAAACGGAAAACTAGCTCACTTAGAAATCTTGGATATGAGCCATAACTGCATTTCTCTTGAATCAGACTTTCAGCAACTCATGTACTCGGCGTCCAGTGAGGATCTAAAGACCGATTTCTTCAAGAAAATTGATCCGGAGGCCGTGCCACTGGACGCCCATGTAGTCGATCTCGCAGCGACCGAACGCCTTCTCACGCTCCTGGGAAACAAATCCGAATCCCCCACGCATGTGCTCTTCTACGGCGATCCCGGCGTCGGCAAGACCAGCTACGCGATGGGCCTAGCTCAACAGCTCGGTTTACCGGTGTATGTTGTAGAGCACTCAGGAAACAATCGCCAATGGGTACGCCGTTCGTCCTTTAATGTGTGCGTCAATATGGCGCGTCATGGTGGCGATGCAATCATACTTGCGGACGACTGTGACATTATCCTTAACACGAAATCCGCTTGGACGAATTACGGGGAACGCTCCGATAAGAAGTGGCTCCATGATGTTTTAGAAACTCCCGGCGTGAGAATGATCTGGATTGTGAATTCCATTGATCGCATTGAAGAGTCCGTTGCGCGCCGTTTCAGCCTCAGCCTCGGTTTTAAGCCGTTTACCTGCGACCAGCGTATCACTTTATGGAACTCGATACTCGACACTCACGGCCTTAATTCGATCCTGGACGCCTCACAAGTGCGAGATTTAGTGAATACCTACCAAAGCAATGCCGGCGTAATCGAACAAGCAGTGCGAAAAGCCGCGGAAACAGACTGCCGTTCAAAAGAAGTCTTGTTCGAAGCCGTGAATATGGCGCTCGAAGCCCACGAACGCCTTATCCATAACGGACGTGCGACGGCCTCCGTTAAACCTGTTGACCATGAATTCACCGTGGAGGGTCTCAATGTCGCCGGCGGAGATCTCACGGAACTCATGACCGAACTCAAGGCCTACGATCAGCACATCAAGCGCTCACACACCAATGACGGCTCCACCATGGCGCTCCTTCTTCATGGCCCTTCGGGCACGGGCAAGAGTCACTTTGCTCGCCACATCGGCGTTTTGCTCGACAGACCGGTTGTCATGAAGAGAGCGAGCGATCTTCTTTCAATGTGGGTCGGAGGGACCGAACAAAATATTCGTAAGGCCTACGAAGAGGCGGGTGAAGACGCCGTACTCATCTTTGATGAAGCGGATTCCCTAATTTTCAGCAGAGATCAAGCGCAAAGATCGTGGGAAATCAGCCAAACCAACGAGTTCCTTACCTGGATAGAGCAGTTCCGAGGCATTCAGGTCTTTACGACCAATCGTCTCACCGACATCGACAACGCAAGTCTCCGACGCTTCAACCACAAGCTTGAATTCCGTTATCTCACGCCGGAAGGAGTTGTAATCTTCTATAAGAAAATATTGACGCCTTTCGTAGAGGCCCCGGCGCCTGAAACAATTGAACGCCGACTCAAGGCGCTCGCCCGCATCGCTCCTGGAGACTTCAACGTGGTGAGAAACAAGTTTCGTTTCAAAGATGCGAAATCCATTACCCATGAAGCCTTAGTCTCAGCCCTGGAAGAAGAGATGCTGGTAAAATCAATCCATTCCGGAGAAAAGGCCATAGGTTTCATGCGTTAAGAATAGAAGGGCACGTTCAGCAGAGTTCTCCAACGACGACGAAAAAACGCGTAAGCGCCGATTTGACACAGATTGCGGGCGCTCTTATAAATTCGGCTAAAACGTGAACGATTAAACTTCACCTTTAGCCCACCTCACAGCGATTCAAGACCACGGAGACAATCCGAGCTTGCGCATCGCGCCCCCTGAGGAGCGGCAATGAAAGAAGACAAGACGTTCACGTTCCGAAGATTCGGTAAGTATTTCCGATCAGTTCATCTACAAAAGGGCGTCAATGTCACGGACTTGGTAAAGACGCTGGGGTTTCAGACCATAATCGAGGGGACGGAAAAGATAAACCTGCTCCAGCAGTATGGTTTGGCGACCCCACAGCTCGTTCAGTCCGTGATTGAGGCTCTGGATCTTGATCCGGTGGAGTCCCACATCCTGATCGAGGGGGACAAGCACAGGGCCGCACGACAAGAGAAAGACTACAGCCCCAAACATTCGATACACCATAACGGCATGCCGTTTTACACGGTAACGGATGAACGCCTCGGCGACTGTCCCATAGATAAACTGGACGACGAGATTGCCCGACTCGTGGAAGAGACAAAACCCGGCGGTCGCTATTTCAGGGGTTTCATAAGGGCTTACAAAAGCGAACGGTTAGCCGGTACTCGCAGCTTCGTACGGCAGATCCAATGGGAAGATTTCCCTCCGGCAGTGAGCGTAACCTACAGAAGGAAGATCGCCCTCCTTCGTCAAGGAACAGATCCCCAGCATACCGATAACATTGCGGAGTTTGCGCCGGCCGCGCTGCTCGAAAAAGTCGTGGAAAAGCTTGCGCAGCGCCCTCCCGCGTATTTGGGGAATCTCATCAGCCGAATAAAGGAAAGAAAACAGCAGGATGCCCTTGAGCTTTTGTCCCAAAGACCCGAGTTATCCGGGACCGTCGTGGCTGTGGCCCTTTATTTTGGGGCAAAATACCGTTGCGAAAAAGTTGTCGCTCGTATTGCGGCTAGGGTGACAAACATTGCCGACAAGAACCTGATCGCCGGCCTTCATGCCGCAACGGAATACGGGTACCCTGAAATTGTAACGCTGCTGCTCTCTATAGGCGCCGATCCCAATACACCGGGTGAATTCGGGCTTACGCCGTTGATGGTTGCGTGCGGGTATGATCGCCTGGTGACCATGCGACCGCTTGAGGCGCTCTTGAGTGATCCTCGCATAGAGGTCAATCAAGGGGACGTGCTGGGGCGAACCGCGCTGCACTGGGCGGCCTTCAATCATCTACCCAATGAGGCGCTCGCTCTGCTGGTGAACGCAGGGGCTGATTTGACGATACGCGATGTGGATGGAGACACCCCTCTTCACAAGGGTCTTTGCAGCTATAACGTCACCAAATACCTCCTCGATGCGGGATCGGACGTGAACGCCCGCGACCGATTCGGTATGACGCCGCTGTTGCGAGTATTGAGCTGGGGAAAGGATGCGGAAACCTCCGTGCTCAAGCTGTTGCTCGAGTACGGCGCGGATGTCACCGCCGAGAATGAGCTGGGAGAAAATGCGGATGAGCTGGCCGGAAGATTCAACCGTGTTACGTATACATACGATAACAAGGAGGAATTATTGGCCCTCGTAAACGAATACGCGGGAGCCAAGGAGCCGCTTCCGGAGCCGGAAAAGTAGTCCCGTACGTCCGGTATACTAAGTCATTGGGTGCAGAGCCCGTCAAAGTCGGTTCAAGCAGGAGCGCAACTTTAATGAGAGAACACGATCCCCTAATACCAATGTGCTGTCGAACGAGGAATATAGGCGAAGGACATTTTGTAAGAGCAGGTTTCCCTGTCTACTATGAAAGAATGTTTAAACGCACCGCAAGTGGCTTTTTCTCCTTGAGAAAAGGCACTTGCGGCTATTTTGAAAATTCTTGGAGAGGGGTTTGGGGAGAAACTTCTTTCAAGAAGGTTCTCTCCCAATATTACTTCTTTTATTGCGCATTCGTATAAATCGGCAGCTCACGGGTACGGTGGGCTTTTTCATCTCTCCGAAGGGTGAGTTGTTTCAGGTGGAAGGCGGAAACCACATCTCCACGGTGATTCGCAACCCGTCCAGGTTCGGCCTGACCACTGAGGGCATTCAACAGGTGTATTACCTCTTCGGAGAGAAACTATGGTGGAGGGTTCGGCTCGAGAGCGAATCCTCACGCAGCTTATTGAGCAAGGCTGGATACGTTTGCGGAGATACCCCAATCGACACTGGTCGGTGAATACGCTTGCGGATTGGGCGTCCAAGTTCCTTGTGGGCTTTGCCGGCTTTCGCGAACCCGACCGCCCACATGCCGGTGATCGTGACTACTCCCTTGGGAGAAAGGCGTATATGCGCCATAGGGCGGCTGGGGGCAGGCCTGTTGGGAGGGGTGCCGCTACTTCGTGTCATGATTCATGCTGCTCGCTGGAGTTCCTGATCCCGGATCTCCGCGGAACTGTTGTTCGATAGAGCGAGTCCATTATGATTTGCGTAGGATGCGCTAAATACTACAACCTGCAAGCCGAGGTCCAATCGCATCTTACCGTTTCGTATTCTGCCGGATGGTTTCTTACATGAATGTATCAAAAAGCTTTCTCTCTTAATGAGCAGCGATACGTCGGCACATTAAATATCCGCCGTCAATGCCGGGATTCGTAGGATAGGCACGTTTATTGATACGCAGACTACACGCCGCCCGGCAAACCCCTATGCCGAGCGTGACAAATCCACTATAGAACCATTATTATGAGAGGCGGATATGAAATCGCTTAAGGACCGGAATTCACAAGACCAACAAGCAGGAATTCTGGATAGACGAACAATGCTGAAATGCGGCGCAGCTTTGACGGGAAGCTTAATCATCAACCAGCTCGCAGCCGCGAAAGCAACGGCCATAAACGCTCAACGCTTGGACACCACCGGCAAGTACCATATGCTCGGATGCAACGCTGACACATCAACCGCAGGATATTGGGATAACTCAACGAAACCTGTGTTGACTATGAACTCCGGTGACATTGTAGAAATTGAGACAAAGACGCACTTGCAAGGCAAAATGATCCCTGGGGCGGAAATTCAGGATTGGATGTCGTGGTACAAAGACGTCATAGGACAAACCCCTGACGCAAGTTTCTATCCCGATGACAAGACGGGCGTGAAAGCTGCGAAAAAAGGGGCAGGCCGCCACACACTAACCGGACCTATTTCCATAAAAGGCGCTGAAGTCGGCGACATGCTTCAGATTGAGATTCTCGACATCGTGCCTGGAAGTTACGGCTTCAATCTCAATCCTGAGACGGCGTTTGTGAAACTCGGCCTCCTTCCTGAAGATTTTCCGAAAGGAGGACTCACCTGGTATAGAGTTGATTCAAAAAACATGAAATTCCAGTTCCTACCGGGCATCGAAATACCGATTCGCCCGTTCCCCGGCACAATCGGGGTTGAACTTCCGGAAAAGGGCATGTGGAGCAACGTTCCTCCCGGCAAACACGGCGGGAACATGGACAACAAGGAACTCGTCGCCGGCACGGTGCTCTATTTGCCTGTACACGTACCCGGCGCCGGTTTGAAGACGGGTGACGCTCACTATGCGCAAGGGGATGGCGAAGTGAACTTGAATGCGCTTGAGGGCTATTTCAAGAATATGACCCTTCGGCTGACCGTAAGAAAGGATCTGCGTGACATGGCTCAGGAGCCTTTCGCGTCGACGCCGACCCATTGGATCGCAATGGGCTTTCACACGGATATGCTCGAGTCAACCAAGATGGCTGTTCGCAATGCCATAAAATTTCTCCATACACGATACGGCATGAATGAGCATGATTGCTATGCCTTTTGCAGCATGGCCGTTGATTTAAGAGTGACTCAGGTGGTTGACCTGGCCAAGGGTGTACATGCAATGATACCGAAGTCCTACTTTGTCGGCGATGAATACGCAAAGAAAACAACACTGCTGCTGTAACCAATAGGTAATTTCAACAATACAGGAACCAGCTTACCTCTGAATCCGACCGGCGCCCCTGTTAAGCGTGGTTGTGCGTAGGGACGTCGTATGAAAGGCCGGCTATAAGTGATTGTGGGCGGGGCCGGCGCTTCATACCGATGTGCTTTCACAAAAGTAAGATCGGCGGAGCTTTTTTGCAAAGCAGGCTGTTCCAATCTCTTTCTAAGAAATTTGTGATAATCGCCTAAAGCGGCTTTTTCTCCTTGAGAAAAGCCGGTTTCGGCAATGGTGAAAGTTCTTGAAGAGAGGTTCGGGGAGAAAGCTTATTTCAAGAAGGTTTTCCCCAATATTACTTCTTTGATTACCCATTGGTATCGCTCTCATCCATAGCGGGGTATGCGGATCGGCATAGGGTGATGACTGATCTGAACTTGCCGTTGGAACTTCGGGGGATGGAGTCTACGTGAACCACTTCGATTGCGATGGTGTCGCCCACTTTTTTCCTCAGGTTTGCGATAAGTCGCCGCTCCACGTCCGGGTGGTAGTCCAGGGCCGGCACAATGAGCGCCTTGAGTCGCCCGAGGTCTTCCTGGATGATTTGACACTCGATGATGCCGTGAAGTCCTTTGAACACAGGGTCCAGCCGCCCTACCCATCCCCGGTCCCGCACATAGATAATGTCGTCCGTTCGACCCGTGATTTCCTTCACGATGGGCATACGTCTTCCGCAGGGGCATTCCTCCTCAGCGGAGACGACGGCGGTATCGCCCAGGGCGTACCGAATAAAAAGCTGCTCCTTGTTAACGAAGGCCGTAGCGACTATATCTCCCTCTTGACCGGCCCGCGCCGGATCTCCCAGGGGATCTAGGATTTCGCATATCCCAAATTCCGGGTTCACGTGCATGCGGCCGTGTTCACATGAGCAGATAAAAGCAGCCGTGTCGCTCGATGCGTACTGGTTATACACTCGGCACTGGAATGCCTCCTCGATCTCACCTTTATGAACGTCGTAAAGGGTCTCGGCGCTTGTTATGACGGCCTTGGGTTTCGGGAGCACGTGTCCCCTCGTCCGCGCCAATCGGGCAATCGTCAGGATAGCGGAAGGGTATCCGTCAATCAGTTCGGGCTTGAATCTCAGCATGGTCTTCGCGTATGCGGCCGCTGTTTCACGTGAAACATGCGTAGTCGAGAGAAGGAGCGCATTTCCCGGTAGGTTATACCGACCGTAGTTCCCCCCTCCCCCGGCCGTCGCGTTCGGTATAATGTCCCGACCCGTGAACTGCACGCGACGGGGGAAGAACGGATCCCGCAAGCCCGCCCACTCACGCAATCTGTAGACAAAGGACCAAATCCGAGAGAAACTTCGGCGAGAACTCCATAAGGCCAGAGGTGAACCGGTTGTGCCGCTGGTGAAAAAAGCGTTCCAGCGCCGGTTCGGTTTGCCGCCTGCGAGAAAGTCGTTCGGGTTAGCCCGCACATTCTCCTTAGTAAGAACGGGGAGTTTCCGAAGGTCCGCCAAGGATTCGATGTCCTGGGGCCGAAAACCGTATGCGTCGAAGAGGCGCTTGTAATACGGCGCAACCTGATACGCATGGAGCAAGTGGTTGCGCAATTCCATTATTTGGTGCACTGCGAACTCGGCCGGCGTCCACCACTGGGATCGCCGCAGCTCCGCCGTGCATTTCCGGGCGAACGCCATGTCGATGCGGGTATGATTATGACGGAAGCCCTGCAACGAAACGAGCGCGTGTTGGAGCGCAACCGGCGCTGACGCATAGAGCGTTTTCGTAAAATCCATACAACCTCGGCTACCGCTTGGAGATGAGTGTTCGCAATAGGCCGGCGTATTCTCGCAGGTGCCGTAATCGTATCGTGTGGAGCGCCTCAAGAGGATTTTTCGTGCGCTGAAGGAGGTGGATAGGCCGCTGAATAAACAGGTTGTGCGCCATTGTCACAGCCCATAAGCGTTGGTATGCCTTTTCACCGAGAGTTAGCTCACGATTCAGCCCTCTGAAGGCGCGGCCGGCCCGGTTTTCAGGATCGAGGCGCAGGCGTTCGTCTTTCAGCACAAGGGGCGTGATCTCCACGTTCATGAGGTTTCCACCGACAATCTCACACGTGATCGCGGCAGTGGGCTCACAAAAGCGAGGCCAAGGGTAAATTGAGCCGGCCAGGAAATTGCCCAGCCCATAAAAGATGACCCCGTTTCCCTGTCGCTCGTAACCCTGGAGGCAGTGGGTGTGGGAGCCGACCACAATGAGGGCGCCGGCTTCTACTATGGCTCTGCCGAGTCTGCGATGCTCCGGTGACGGTCTCCGTACGAAATCAATGCCCCAATGAACACATACGGTCACCACGTGGCCCTGAGCCGCATACGCGGCCGTTTCCGCCAGGATGCGCTCGGGTGTAGCCGTGTTCAAGAATCCTCCGCCTGATGCGGGCGCCCAAGGATTCGTGCCTGGGTCCACATAGTTGAGCACGGCGAGGCTCACACCGGCCCCCTCGATAACGAGCGGTTCGCGCGCCTGAGTGAGCGTTATCCCGGCGCCGACCGTGCGAACGCCCATCTCATTGAGAAGCGCTTTTGTCTTGCTGAGACCCGGTTCAAGGTAGTCCAGCGCATGATTGTTGGCTAGTAACGCCACGTCAAGCCCAAGATCCTCGGCGAGGATGAATGCGCTTTCATCCGCGCCTATGGTGAGGACCTTGTCGAGATTGGGGCCTGTATCCGTGACGGCGGGGGCTTCCCAGTTCCCCACCCGAATGTCCGCGTGAGGTAAGGCGGCGCTCAATTCTCTTACATGACGACGCAGCTCAGGCGACGTTTCCCCGCTAGAGTATTCTGCGGTAAGGGCAATATCGCCGACAAATTGAATTCTCATAGTGAGGTACGTTCTCTCATACCGCTGTGCTTTCACAGAAGTAGTATTAGCGGAGCGCTTATTGCAAAGCAGGTTTTTCCAACCTCTTTCTAGGAAGTTTGTACTGATCACCGAAAGCGGTATTTTTTTCTTGATAAAAGCCGATTTCGGCCATTGCAAACGTTCTTGGAGAGGGGTTTTGGGAGAAGCCTTCTTTCAAGAAGGTTATCCCCAATGTTACTGCTTTGATTGCGCATTGGTATCAGCGGGCGTAGGCCGGGGCGGACGCTGAAGCCGCTTGCCGACGCACAGCGCGATTCCGTTCCGCCACATAATTTTTCACAAGAATGGGGAGCGCCACAAGGACAAGTAGAGCGGGTATCATTTGAACACGCTGGCGTAACATCAACCCCTCGTTGGGAAAATAGGACAGCAGAATACACATCCAAATACACGCAAGAACAGCTATTTGCACGCACGGAAGCTTCAGAATCGTACGTCTGGCGGAACCTACGCTCATCCACCCATAGATAATCAATATGGTCATGCTCCAGGTTTCCATGGACCCGGCCAATGTGCTCGCTGATCGGATTTCCCAGGGAAAGGGCCGGAAAAACGCCGACAAAAAACCTGAAATAAAGAAAATCGGTTTACCGCCTGTATATTGAATTCGTGAACCTTGGTGAGCAATTACCGACAAATTCTTGAGTTGAGTTTCTCCGAGCGCCAAGGCCGTATCTTGAGTAAAATCCGCTTTCATGAGGTTTTTCAGGCCGTAACCCACTACGGGCAGGATCATCAGCAGGATCACCGCCGCAAATTTCTTGCCCCTACGCAACACGAGTATCGCAAGCGCTGCGGCAAGCCATCCCACCATAACATGGGGCCTAAGCAGCGATCCCACCGCAAGCCCCAGACCGGCGAGGATGGATCGCGCCACATACGATCCACCCTTCACCGGAAACCCGATGGAGAACACGTTACAGATGGACCAAAACATCATGGCCTCTTTGAGATTCACCGTGCACCAGAAGATCACGGACGGGCAGAAGACAATAAAGAGCAGCAGCAAGAGCTTGCGCCGGGGGAACGGCACAATGGACGCTACGCACGTTGCCAAGATCAGGCCGCCCCAAAAGGCGATAAACGCGTTAATGGCCACAAGAGAAAAAACCGAGCCGCCCGTGTACAACACCAAGGCTGAGTAGCAATGGTAAGCGCTGTTCCCGGGTTTAAAATATGAGACGAAGAAGCGCCAATTCCCCACCTGGAGTTGTTGCAGCAGCTCTCTGGCCCAGTGGAGATGATAATTTGCGTCCAGCCACGGCACACCCAGATAGTATGTGGAGACATATTCGCTCACATAGACATACCCCATCCATGTGAGACCACCCAGCATGACCCAGAGACGTTGCTTCTGACTAAACAGCGGCAGCGGAATGTACATGGCGGTCAGCGTAGGGACCAAAACCAAAAACAGCAAAAAATAGAGGATATCGACTACATTGGGTTCAAGCATGAGCGCTCGCCGTGTGTATGGAATAAGGACGTATACAAGTCTTGCAAAGTCGTAATTTGCTTGCTGCGGTCAAAATGCCGTTCAATATATCGGCGGCCCGCCGCAGCCGCAACCTGAGCCCGTTTGGAGTTTTCCAGCAATACGATCACGTTTCGGGCAGCTTGTGACGCATCGGTAAAGAGATAGGGCCGCAGCTCCTCGCATAAGGCCTCTCTATTCGGCGGAATGTCCCGAGCCACCACCGTGAGACCGCAAGCTTGGGCTTCGAGCAGCGCCGTTGGGAGTCCTTCCATTTCCGAGGCCGACAGCATCACAGCGCTACAACGCATGAGTTCCGGCACGTTGCGCACTGCGCCGAGGAACTCTACTGCGTGAGCTATGCCCAGGGCGTCCACTTGAACTCTGAGCGCTTGTTCCATTCCACCCGTTCCCGCAACCAAGAGGCAGGCTTCGGGTAAACGATCCAGAACCGTTTTGAAGATGTTGAGAACTTCATCCACGCGCTTGGCCTTGAGCAAACCGCCCACGCAGATAATATTCATCCCCGAAGGCGGCTCCTTGGCCGGATGGAAAACCTCGGCGTCCACACCCGCGGACCAGATGACGCCTGGAACAGTTCCCAGCCATGACGCAGTGTCCCGAACGGCCTGTGACACCGCTATGATGTAATTTGCATATCGATTCACCCATGCGTGCCCCCACAACGACACAACGTCTTGGGCCAGACGCACATGGATCTTTGAACGCGCATCCATGGGCCACGGCTTCATGGAGTGCAGTTGAGCTATACGCGTCGGGACACCTGCGAGGGCCGCTGCACGCAAGACCGCGCCGCTCCACGCCTCGAAATGGGAATGCACAATCGTGTATTTCTCCGAAGCCATGATCTTCAGGAGGCGCCGTGAAAATCCATACAAATTTGGCGACTTGGGGCAATGAAACACCCTCGCCCCGAGAGATTCCGCCTCTTCAGTAAGATAACCCTTTTCCTGTCCGATGGCCAAAACATCCATCTCAAAGGCGTTTCGGTCATACGCCCGCAGTATTCCCAAAAGCTGCGTCTCTATCCCGCCGAGCAAGAGCGAATTAATGACATGGAGCACCTTTATCTTCATAGATTAAACCCGCACACCGGTTGGATCAATATCGTCGCTCGAATAATACCAATGCGCAGCCAAAGAAGTAATATCGGGGAGAACCTTCTTGAAAGAAGGCTTCTCCCCGAACCCCTCTCCAAGAACTTTTAAATGGCCGAAACTGGCTTTTCTCAAGGAGAAAAAGCCGCTTTCGGCATAGTAAACATTCTCAGATAGACGTCGAAAAAACCTACTTTCCCAAAAAGAGTCTTCACCAATGTTACTCGTTGGAAAGCACTTTGGTATAAGCCTTCAACTTTCAAAGGTTTTTTCAGTCTTCAGGCCGGTTCGGCGCGGCGTTTTGAAAAAAAGCGTCTGATCCCCTTACCTCCAGCTTTTGTGCGCCGATCGCCTCCGGATGATAGCCGTACGTGTGCATAAGGAGACTTGGGGCCGAATCCGAGAAGTAGAAGAGCGCCCATCCAAGCTCCTGGAGTTTCAGCGCGTTGTCCTTCGATAATCCGCTGACAAAGAAGACCGGCCTATCTTTCAGGCGATACACGAAATTCGCCTCGGTTATACCCTTGGCGCCGGCGGCCCCTAGAAACTCCTCCGGCTCGGCCTGCACGAGTTGAGGATTATCGAATCCCAACACAGGGCCGTACCCTGTAAGGATAACGCTCCTGTCCGGGACGGGCGCTCGATTCACCCCTGCCCTGAGGCGCTCCAGGCGCAGACGTTCGAGATAGTCGGCCACGAGAATACCCGGCGCCGGTCGGATAGTGGGCCTTCGACGACCGCTTTCCCCGCCCTTGAAATCCAGGGTGATGAACCCGAAGGAAATCACCGCCGCAACAAGAATAATGAGCGTTCGGCGATCCGCCCAGCGATCGAGCGCCAGATACAGAAACGGAATAGCCGGTATCAGATAATCACTTCGATCCGAATGGACAGCGAAGAGCGCCGAGAAGAGCCCCAAGGCGGTAATTTCCACGGCGAACTCGGGGTCGCGTGTGCGAATGAGTCGGGCCGCTTCTCGGGCTATAACGCCGCCCTTCATGATGATGGACACGGCCAAAACGGCAAGGGCCGCCGGTCCCAAGGCCATTATCCCGGTATAGACCGTTACCATGAAGTAGCCGAAACCACTATACCCGCTTGCCGGTATATGAAAAGCCCTGTAACCCGCATGAGCGACAACCGGGATATAGCAAAGCAACCCTAAGGCCGCGCCGCCTGCCGTGTACGCGAAGGAACGCATCACTGAGCCCGTTTCGAGCGTCCAATAGAGGAATAAAGGAAACGCAAAGAGGATATTGGACACCCGCATGCCCACTGCGATCCCAAGGAGCAAAGCGGCTGGACCGAACCGACCGTCTCGGGCTGCGACATAGCTCCACAGGACGGCCCCCAGACCGGGGATGTAATCCTTGGCGGTTACCGCATCCACCAGGAGGAGCGGCGTGAACGCAAAGAGCGTCAAGAGCAGGGTCGCATGCCGTCGGTTATTCACAAGGCGCCGAAAGGCGAGGACGCACAGCAGGAACGTCCCGAAGATCACCGCGTTCACGAGTATATATCCATCCAAAGCGGAAAGCGGCGCAAGGATATATTCGAAGAGCGGCGCGCCCGGAAGCCGCGATGGATAATACACGCCGGATCTCCACAGCTCGCGTGCGGTGATGATTCCGCGCACGGTGTCGCCGTCCACGCCATAGTTGATGAGCGCCCGCGGCACGGTGAGAAGCGACAACACAACAACCGCCGCCGACAGGCATACGCGCCCAGCATTGTGTGTCACCGCCGGAGTTTCGCTCATAGTGTGATCTCGGGAATCGCTTTCTGGAACGTTCTACTTGTAATGGAGGGATTTCTGCAAGTCTTTATCGGTCGCAGGGGAGTAAAACCGATGTGCTTTCACAAAAGTAAGAAGGACGGAGCTTTTTGCAAGGCAGGGTTTTTCAACCTCTTGCTCAGAAATTTGTGATAATCGCCGAAATCGGTATTTTCTCCGTGAGAAAAGCTGGTTTCGGCTATTGCAAAAGTTCTTGGAAAGGGGTTTGGGGAGAAACTTCTTTCAAGAAGGTTCTCCTCAACATTACTTCTTTGATTACAGATTGGTGTTACTCTTGTTATGCGCCGAAAAGATCGGCCGCCTTGATGTCATCCAGCTTCATCGATAGGGCTTCGTGAATGGGATTGTACTCAAAGTTCAGCCGCTTTCCGGCCTCTACGCCCTGGTGATAGCCTTCGAGGGGTGTATCCGGGGCTTCGCTCCCCGCGTTCTTGAGGTAAATATTCATCAGCTCTTCCCAAAGCTGAACATTGTCCGCATCAAAATCCAGCCTTTTGCCTTTCATGATCCCTTCGGTATACCCGGCCAATTGGGTAATAGGCGCCGCGCTTCCATTGGGATCCAGGGAAGGCTGCTTGAGGTCGTACCCTTCCAGGAGCTTCAGGAGATCTTCCTCGTAGGAATGGCCCCGTCGCAGCAACTCTTCGGCCGTTTTCGCCCAAGGATCGACATTATCGCCGAAGCTTAGATCGCTGGTGAGAAGATCTGGAACCCATCCCAGTCTCCCATGTAGCCCTTTATTTCGGCCGGAGTCCAGCGAATCCGGACCGTCGAACACATTCTGTGGGCTCCCAAGGGTATTCGGGAACACATTTTCCGGTCGATGCTCCAGCGGCAAGTTGTTCACATCGTTTGTGATCATAAAACTGAAGGTCTGGAAGGCGAAACCGCCGTGGCCGTCGTCCACCTTGATAGTCACGTAGACGTTCCCCGCCATGGTCGGATCGGTGCGCCAATTGATGACGCCGGTTTCAGAATCGATGGTCATGCCGACGGGCGCCGCTTCAAGCGAATATGTAACCTTGCTGTCACCTCGCCAGTCGTGTAAGCCTTCGTCGTCCGCTTGCGCGTTGTAATAGAAGGTATGCGTGCCGGGAATCACCAGGCCGGTGGAAACCTCGCTGGTGAACGAGGGCGGGTTGTTCTTCACCGTCACGTCGAAGGTGGACGAATCATCTCCCTTGTGGCCGTCATGATGAGTCACCACAAAGGTGTAGTCGCCTACGTCGCGATTCGTGGTATCCCAATGGATCGCTCCGGTGTGGTCATCGAAGACGATGTCGGAACCCTCGCCGTTGTTTGCGTTGTAATCGTTCACATCGCTCACTTTAGGATCACCCGCACGCTGAATTTCCAGAGAGTAGGAGGTTCCGGAACCCACCAGCTCATCTGTAGCGACAACTCCTGCGTCTCCGATCACAAGGGGCGCTCCGTCCTCAGTGATAACCTGGTCGGCTATAGGCGTTACTTTGGTAGGCTCGTTGGTAACGTTTACGTCAAAGGACATGGAGTTCACCGCGCCGTGACCGTCATCTACCTCAATCGTGAACACGTATGCCGGCCGATCTTGACCACCCAGTGTGTTCTGCGTCACATCTGCGTTCGTGGTCGTCCATTTGATCTCACCGTTATCTACATTGAAAATAATCTCGCCGCCGCCATCGGAGTTTGGTGTGTATCCCGGTGTCCAGAGGTGTCCGTCCACATAGAGTCTATACTGGGTCGGCCCAACCCCTTCCTGATCTGAACTGATTTGGGACTGGTCAAGGGTGAATGCCGTATCTTCATGCACCGTCCACTCCGTGGGAACCGTGAGCGTCGGGGGCAAGTTGGTCACCTTAACCTCGAACGTATCCTCCGCAGTGCTCTTATGGCCGTCGTTGTGGATCAGCTTGAAGTTATAGGAAGCCGTATCTTTGTTGTTGGGCGTCCAATCGATCCGACCGCTCGCCGAATCAAAAGTAATATCAGCGCCAAGGCCGTTTGAAGAATTATACGTGTTCACATCAATGAATGAGCCCGTCTTGTCCTTATCTATCAGCAGGGTGTAAAACGTGTCGGGGCCGACCAGTTCGTCACGTGCATGCACGGCCGAGTCCGTAATCGTGAGAGATGTTCCTTCGGCAACGACTTGATCTCCCACCGAGGGTAAATCCGTGGCGTCATTGGTCACGTCCACATTGAAGTCTTTGGACACCACACCGCCGTGCCCGTCATTCACTTCCACCTTGAACACGTACGGCGCTCGGGCCGGCGTGTTATCCGAGTTGATGGTGACATCGGCGTTGGTCGTGGTCCAGTCGATTTGACCATTACTCGTGTTGAATGCAATTGCCCAGCCGTCGGTATTCGGCTTGTACCCGGCCGTCCAGAGCACGCCGTCCACATACAGCTTGTACTGAGTCGGGCCATAGCCCTCGTCGTTGGAAGTGATTTCGGACTGGTCAAGCGTGTACGGCGTATCCTCATGCACCACCCACGTTGTGGAAGGCACGGTCAAGCTCGGCGGGTTGTTGGCCACCGTCACTTGGAACGGTTGAGCCGACGTGCTCACGTGGCCGTCGTGGTGCGTCACCGTGAAGTTGTGAACGCCCACATCCGCATTATTGGGATCCCAGTCGATCTTACCCGTCGCCGAGTTAAAGGTCAGCAACCCGCCCGTGGCCACATGCTGGTAGCCCGCGTTTTCAGCAGTGGTCAAGGTGTGACCATCCACCTCAAGCGTGTAGAAAGTCCCCGGTCCCACAAGCTCGTCGTTCGCCTGAACCACAGGGTTGTCCACGGTCAGGTGCGAGTCTTCCGTCACGGTCTGCGGCCCAATCACCGGAAGCACGGTGGCCGCGTTCGTCACGTCCACGTTGAAGTCTTTGGAAACTACGCCGCCATGACCGTCATTCACTTCCACTTTGAACACGAACGGCGCTCGGGCCGTCGAGTTATCCGAGTTGATGGTGACATCGGCGTTTGTCGTGGTCCAGTCGATTTGGCCATTACTCGTGTCGAACGTTATCGCTCCGCCGTCGGTGTTCGGCGTGTACCCCGGTGTCCAAGACGTCCAGGTTATTCCCCCATCTTTACTGACGGATAGACTGTACGTCGCTCCATAGCCTTCGTCATTGGAACTGATTTCTGACTGGTCAAGCGTATACAGCGTGTCCTCGTGAACCGTCCAGCTCGGGGGCACGGTCAACGACGGCGAGTTGTTGGCCACCGTCACTTGGAACGTCTGGGGCGACGTGCTCACATGGCCGTCATTGTGCGTCACTCTGAAGTTGTAGGTCGCCACATCAGCGTTATTGGGATCCCAGTCGATCTTACCCGTGGATGTGTCGAAGGTGATGTCCCCGCCTACTCCGTTCCCGGTGTTGTACGC
>JBBRBO010000075.1:0-18995 GCA_038205805.1 Desulfomonilales bacterium | reverse complement strand
CGAAAGCATACTAGGTTTGACGAATCGCTATAAGACGGTTCTGGAACTCCTTTCCGCTTCTCGGGACATTGCCTGCAAGGACGACGAGCCGAGTTAGGGGAGATTCGGCGCGGTGACGTGAGCGAGGTTCATTTGCCGCACTATAAGGGAGGCTCACGTCAATCCAGGCCCACGTCGTCTTCATTGCGACCCCGGCTGCGTTACCCGCCGCTACGCTCTTGCGGCTGAAGCTTCACTAGGGTGGCTCCCCACCCACCGGCTTCGAGAGGCGCTTCACCGAATTCCGCCACCAAAGGGCTTTTGCGCAGGATGGATCGAACCCTGTCTCGCAGGATTCCCTTGCCCTTTCCGTGAATAATACGCAGCTCAAGAATACCGGCTTCGAGGCAGGCTTTCATGTAATCCTCAAGGAGCAGCTTCACCTCTTTAGGAGAAAAGGTATGCAAATCCAAGATCCCGTCGATGGGGATGTGGATGGGCGCATCCTCTATGAAATCGTCTTCATGGTCCATGCTATTCTCCTGTGCCGAGGGTCGGCGTCGTATCTACATAAGCGATAGCATACGTTTTGATTCACCTTCGCGGACCCCATCTTGCACTATTGCGCTACCGCCTACCTAAAACGCACGCCTATGCGCTTGAATTCTTGGACTAATCGTGCTACACGCTGAGCTTTCCAAGTCAATTCCGGCACAATTAAATTATCCACTCACTAGGTTTTCGCCGCCTGATGAGCGCTTGGCGGTTTACCGCATTGCCCGAGAGGCTTTCGAGCCGTAATTCACAATAAAGGAGGATGAACACATGGACGCCGCTCGTCCGAACCAGGGGCCGCTTGTTCCCCAGGAGCATGCCGTATCCGCTCAAGGAGCCTCCTTCCTCAATTGCGCAGGTGACGGTCGGGCCGATCATCAACACGGCTTTCTCGATCTCGAAACAATAGCTCAGGTGATAGAGCCGCTTCAAGTGAAAGGACCGGCGGTGGGGTCGCTCTCGGGCATTTCCATCGATACCCGCAAACCCATGGGTGACGATGTAATCTTTTGGGCTATACGCGGACCGCACTTTAATGGCGGGGATTTCGCTCAAGACGCCTTAAATGCCGGCGCCAAGGCGGCAGTGGTAAGTCGGGACACGGTGTGTGATACCGTTCTTCCCCAAGGCAGGACGATGTTCCTGGTTGAAGACACACTACGTGCGCTTCAGCGGCTGGCGGCGTGGCGGAGATCAAAGCTGGATTGTCCCGTGATCGGAGTAACCGGCAGCAACGGCAAGACCCTTGTGAAGGAAATGCTCGCCTCAATCCTCTGCCTGGATCGCAAGACCTATCGGTCGCCGCTATCATATAACACACAAGTGGGAGCTGCTCTCGGCATCCTTGGGTGCAAACCCGAGGCTCAGGTGGCTATCATAGAGGCCGGCATCAGCCTTCCCGGCGAAATGGACCGGCTCGAAACTATGATTCGGCCGGACCACGGTATTCTCACGACAATCAGCAAGGCTCACATCGGCGGCTTGGTCAGTCTTGAGAACACAATCGAAGAGAAACTACGGCTCTTCAAGAACCTTGGTCCTGAGTCATTCCTTATCCTGAACGCCGATGACGAATTGTGCATGCGTTTCGGAAACAGGGGACCGGCGCGCAAGGTGAAGTTCGGGATTCACAAACAGGCCGACATCCGTGCACGGGACATTACCCGCACAGACGGGCAAGGACATATCTTCACCCTCGATTTGCCCGACGCATCGCTACCTATACATCTTGCGGCGCCGGGTTTCTTCAATGTGAGCAATGCCCTTGCCGCCGCAGCCGCAGCTTTTGCCCTAGGTGTGTCGGCGGAGCTTATCAAGCAGGGACTGGAACAGTTTCATCCTTCCCCCATGCGCCTGGAGATCCATACTACCGCCACGGGCGTTACGCTCATCAACGACACGTACAATTCCGATCCCGCTTCTATGAAAGGCGCATTGGACGTCCTGGCCAAAGTGGGAGCAGGCAGGCGAAAAATCGCCATTCTCAGCGATATGCTCGATTTGGGATTACACAGCAGAGAAGAACACCTTGACGTCGGCAAGGATGTGCTTCGGGCCGGCGCCGATTACCTCATCACTGTGGGAGAGAACAGCGCCTTGATAGGTGAGGCGGCGGCTCGAGAGGGCATGAGCCCCATGCGCATTGTGAATACGGCGACATACAGGGAAGCCGCGGGCGAGCTGGAAAAGATCATGAATCGGGGTGACGTGGTGCTTTTCAAGGGTTCCAGATGGTTCCGTCTGGAGCGCATCGCAAAAGAGCTTGTGGGATCCATCGGCCCTACCCGCCTGACCGTAAACCTGGACGCATTGGCTGCCAATATCCACGCAGTGCGTTCCATCGTAGGAGATTCCGTCGAGATTATGGCGGTGGTCAAGAGCTTCGGGTACGGTAACGACTCCATTCGCGCGTCAAAGGTGGCGCTCGACAACGGCGTGGGGTATCTTGCCGTGGCCTTCCCGGATGAAGGTGTGACCCTGCGAGAAAACCGCATCCAGGCGCCTATCCTCGTATTCAATGTCTTTCCCGAAGAAGCGGACAAGATTGTGCGCAATAATCTGTCCGTAGTCATTCCCTCGCTGGAACTAGCAGAATCCCTGGACCACTACCCGCTCAAGGGCTTGAAAATCGCGGCGCACCTTAAGATCGACACGGGCATGGGAAGATCCGGAATATGGGTCGAAGACGCCCTGCCCTTTGTGGAAAAAGTCCTATCCATGAAAAACTTGGCTGTTGAAGGCATTATGACACACTTCTCCAGCGCGGATGACCCTGCTGCGGATGACTACACGCTCCGGCAAATTGCCCTTTTCGAGGAACTACTTGCCGAGCTCGAACGTCGCGGGCATACCTTCAAGTATATTCACGCTGCGGCCACCGCGGCACTGGTGCGCTTCCCACAATCGCGATTCAATATGGTCAGGCCCGGGCTCGGTATATATGGCCTACATCCCTCCGACGCGGTTCGAGATGAACTCAAGCTGGAAGAGGTGATTACGTTCACCACGAAGATAGCCCAAATCAAGGACCACCCCGCAGGGCGAGCGATCTCCTACAACCGCCGTTACATTACGCCACGCCCCACTCGAGCCGCCTTGCTTCACGTGGGGTATAACGACGGATACCCTCGCTTTCAGACAAACGTGGGGCAAGTGCTCATACACGGCAAGCGAGCACGCATTTTAGGAACCGTGTGCATGGATTCCATTATGGTGGACGTGACTTACATTCCGGAGGCCCGCATCGGCGATGAAGCCACGCTAATCGGTCGCCAGGGCAACGAAAAGATCACCGCTGACGACATAGCCGCCAATGGAAGCACCGTCAATTACGAAATCATTTGCAAGATTTCGCCGAGAGTCACTAGAATATTCGTGCAAAGTTGATTATTGTTGACCAGGCGATGTATGGCTTATCCTTCTCAACGGCTGATAGTGGCGAAACCTTAAGGGAATGCGCTCTTTAGAAACAGCAAGAATTCTGGTGGTTGAAGATGAACCGGTGAGTCGGCGAATTCTCGAGGCTATGCTCGTGCGTCGGTACGGAGTAGTTTGCGTATCGTGCGGAGAGGACGCTCTGGTTGCCGCCCGGGAAAATCCCCCTGATCTTGTGCTGTTGGACATTGAATTACCGGACATGGACGGTTTTGAGATAATGGCCGCCCTGCGGCATGGCATAGTAGACGAGGCCGTTCCGGTAATTTTTCTCACCGGCAGAGAGGATTCTTTCAGCCGCGAGAAGGGACTTGAAGCCGGCGCTGTGGATTACATCATCAAGCCCTATGATCGCCAGGAATTATCAATTAAAGTTAAGAATCATCTGGCGCTCTATAAGGCCCGCAAGGAGATCGAGCGGCGGAACAGGTCTTTAGCGAGAGAGATCGAGACCGCTTCTCAGCTCCAGAATTCTCTCTTACCTCACTACTTTCCTGAAACCGATGCGCTCCACTTCGCGGTATATTACAAACCCGTCTCCAGGGCGGGCGGCGACTTCTATGACGTGGTCACACTCGACGAGCGGACTGTGGCGGCGGCCGTCGTGGACGTGTCCGGGCACGGCGTAGCGTCGGCCATGATCGGGGCCATGTTCAAGATGTGCTTTCATTCCTTTGCCCGAACGGGAATGTCGCCGGCGGAACTGTTATTCATCATCAACAATGAAATGGTAAGAATCTTACCGGAGTCGGATTTTCTCACGGTGTTCTACTGCATTATCGACATCGAGACGCTGGATATGACCTATTGCAACGCCGGTCACCCTCGACCTCTTCTCTATCGGCGCGACACGGGCGTCATTAATGAACCGTCTGAAGGGGGGCCGCTCCTCGGCGCGTTTCCCAATTTGGAGTACGAGAACGGCGTCACTCGCATGCAGCCGGGAGACAAGCTGTTGATCTTTACGGATGGAGTGTCGGAGGCAACTAGGGCCGACAATCCAAATGAGTTCTATGGGGTTGAAAGATTAAGGGAAGTCTTTCGCCGTCATGTTTCGCTGCCGCCCCAGGAAACGCTGGATCGTATAGTCGAATCCCTCATGGAGTTCAGTGACGGCGAGGAGTTCGATGACGACATAAGTCTCATGTTGATCTCAGCGGAGCGTGCTTGACCGCTCCGTGTTTTTACCGATCGAGAATAGCGGCGTTATCATCCGTTTTCGGGGATTCTGGCTTCCAGAGCCACCTTCAGTTTTTCCTTCAATTCGGACAAATCCGAACTCTTCACCACGTAGTAATCGGCGGCCACAGCCTTGAGATCAACCTTAAAGCTGGAATACGCTGAATTTAGAATCACCGGTAAATCGTAATGCTTTTTCCTTATCTGTTGCAGCAGATCCAACCCGTTGTAATCTCGCATTTTTATATCAAGGACTATGCAGTCCGGGTTTTCCCTATCAACCACATCGAGTAATTCCTTGCCGTCAGGCAATGTGATGACCTCGTATCCGTCATCCTGTAACTCCATACTGTAGAGCATGCGGATACCTTCTTCATCATCCACGATCAATATCTTCGCCATGTTGCGGCTCCTATATTGGAATCTTCTGCGTGCGTTGGCCGGAAACTCGTCTCATTTTCCGGTTACGATGGGTGCAATTATCCGGCGCCGTCTTCGCCGCCATAAACTATCCGGCCGACCAGCGTTCGAGGAGATACGGTTTATTTTTTTCAAATTGCAAACACTGGTCTTCTATGAACTCTTCCACCTGTTGATTGTTCATCGCGCTCGTCTCCGTCACGAAGGAAAGCATTCTGCCGTGAAATAGAGGCTTGAGAAGCTCGACTATGTCCCTTCGTGGGAGAGCGCCGCGTTTATACGCATAGGAGAAATCATAGAGCACCTTCGCCCACAAGCCGATCGGCATCTCGAACATCTGCCTAGATACGCTTGCCACTTCTTCCAATTTGTGTATGTTTTCAGTGGTCAATAGCTCAGTGTATGCCTGTTTATGTGCGACCAAGCCTTGGGAAAACATGTCCCACAGGCGTTGAGTGTCCACCTGGATGGGCTGAGCCACTTCCGCTTCTCCGGCGCCGAAGCCATAGACGGCGGTGGGTCTACTCCACTTGACGTCTCTCCAGAAACTCTCGTAGTGGATCATGAGGTCAAAGATAGTGGTTACCACGTTCGTAAACAGCGCCTCGACATGGCCGGGTTCCGCACGGCGACTGTGGATCTTGGGCTGACCCATGAAGGATTGCACCACCGCAACTTTATTTCTGAGAGCCGTAGTGGTCATCCACATGTCCACGCCGTATGAGGAAGATTCATGGTTCCAGACTTCGCTATCGAGAAAAATCTTCGCCATTGATGCGGACACGCCGTAGTCCCCACCTATGGGTTGGCGAACACGTCGGCCATAAAGGGCTCTGGTGAGCGGATAAGCGATGTTGCTGGTGATCGGACCCTCGTATTTGTGTCGCACATAGAGCGGCGCCACGAATTCGTATTGTTCCAGAAGCGGCTCACCGAGGTTACGTATCCACAAAGGCGTAAGGCTGGTGACGTCGGCATCCAGAACGATCACCGCCTTTGCTTGTAATTCTAGGGCCTTGACGAACAGGTTGCGCAGATTGCCGCCTTTGCCCGTCCCGTGGTCTTCTCCGGCAATGTAGATTTTCGGGGTGATCGTTTCGGAGCTGAGGAAGACATCTTTATCCCCATTGGGTGAATCGCCGACGGAGCTTATTATTGCCGCGGATCTACCGGCGAAGTATTTGGTCAAGCCCTTGTCCGCCTGCTTTGTGGGGAAGGCTATATGTGCGGCGTCATTGTAGGAGGGAATACCCACCACGATTTCGGCTTGTTTGACCCCATTCGGGTTTTCTTCGATTGCCCTCATTGCTAATTCCTAAGTGCCTTATATGGATGAATTGCGCATAGTAATCGTCAAACCGGCTATACATGAGCTTCATGCGCAGTAAACCGGTCTTTACATCGCCGCAAACCTCTCGCATTCACAGGACCGATGGTTAAGTTTAGCACAGTCGCGAGGGCGCTTTCAATCGCACTGGCTCACCCGGCTGGAGCCGACTCTGCGTTCGCTAAAGCCGTGGAGGATACACGGACTCTCCCCTGCCCATCGTGCCGAGCTTACAAGCGGATCAACGCGGGGATGATACGGTATTCTCAAGTGCGCCTGCACACTCACAGTCGAAAACGGCGTAGGCGATTGCGAGCTGGTTATTGCTCTTACTCCAAGGCGTAAACGTGACCGTCATTTGACCCGAAGATTACCGTCTCGTTTATGATAAGCGCAGACGAGTGTATGGCTCCCTCGGTGAGGAATTGCCATTTGCGTTTGCCCGTATTCACATCAAGTGTATAAAATGTCTTGTCATCACTCCCCATGTAGACGCTGAAGAAGGCAAGCACGGGTGAAGATGCGATGGGACCGCCGGTTTGTTCCCGCCACTTTTCCCGGCCGGTTTTGGCGTCGCAGCAGATCGCAGCGCCTGCGGCGTTCCCAAAATATACCCCACCGTAACCGAGAGCAGGGGAACCTTGGATCTTGCCGCCGCTCTTCATCTTCCATTGGAGATCGCCGTCCGGCTTGTTTATACAATAGAATGCGCCGTCCCAGCTACCCACGTACACAGCCGTGTCCGACAAGGCGGGCACACCGGAGATAGGGCCGGCCGTCTTGAAGCTCCAAATATTTTCGCCGGAGTCCGTATTTACGCAATGTATCGAGCCGTCATAGGACCCGATGTAAAGGCGATTATCGTCATCTAGTGCAGGAGAAGAAGACACCGCGCCGGCGGTCTTGAATTTCCATTTGAGAGACGCCTTTATAAGATCCACAGCGTAGACATACCCGTCGGAAGCGCCGAAGTATACCACATCGTCACTCACCGCCGGGGAAGAATTGATGGAGGCCGCGGCGTTGAACACCCACAACTGATCGCCAGTGGCGCCGGAAAGAATAAGGGCTCGTCCGTCGGAGGTTCCGAAAAACACGGCGTTATACGTGATCGCGGGAGATGAAGAAATAGGCCCCTGCCCGGAAAAGACCCACCTGGGAGTTCCTGTTTCTAATTCAAGGGCATAGAGTCGCCCGTCCCACCCGGCTATGTAGACCAAGTCCTTGAGGGCAACCGGCGCCGCAGAAATCCAGCCGCCCGTCTTAAACTTCCATTTTAATTTGGTGAGTCCGCGCACGCCTTTGGCCTCGTAGTAGCCCGTGCGCTTGAGATTGCCTCTGTAGAAAGCCCCCGCTTCCGAAGAAGTCATATCTATGCGGGAATCCGACGCCAAAGTCCTTTGCGAGGGAGGAGCTTCGATCTCTTCTTCAATTTGGGCCACGAGTGCACCGCACTTGGGACATTGGTCCCGCTCTTGGTTATCCCTACTTCCGCAGTCCGGGCACTCAAATGTGTAAGCCGAGGCAACCGTCTGGAGCCCTTGATACCGAGCGAGTTCCTGTGAGGTGATGACCTCCACTTTCAAGAGCTTCTTGAGCAGAAAACCCAATTCCGCAGCGGAAATCCCATACTTGCTCATAACTGCCGCAGGGGACATATCCGCTCGAATGTCCTGCACCAAATCTTTCGCTTTAATGGTTTTAGGAGTCATTCTTCAGGATTCTTCCGTAAAACGGGTCGGCGGCCCACACTATAGTAGGAAAAGCCAAACTCAACCATTTTACGCGCTTCGTAAACGTTTCTGCCGTCAAAGATAACAGGTTCTTTCAATAGTTCCTTAATTTTTTGAAAGTCCGGATGTCGAAACTCATTCCATTCGGTGATGAGTATGAGCGCATCCGCCCCGTCCAGACATTCGTAATTTCCCACTGCGAAATCCACGGAATGCCCGAAAACCTTTCCCGCATTCTCCATGGCCACGGGATCAAAGGCTCGCACCTTTGCCCCGGCGTCCAGAAGCGTTCGTATCACATCAAGGGACGGGGCGTCTCGGATGTCGTCGGTTCGCGGTTTGAAGCTCAGTCCCCACAGAGCGAAGGTCTTACCCGCCACAGAGCCGTTGTAGTGGGAAAAAATCTTGTTCATGAAGTGAGTGCGTTGCTCCTGATTTCCACTCAGGACGGCCTCGAGTATTCTCAGCTGCATGTTGTTCTGTTCCCCTGTCTTCGTTAGAGCTGAAACATCCTTCGGGAAACATGAACCGCCGAACCCAATACCCGCAAAGAGAAAGTCCGGCCCAATACGTGGATCGGATCCGATCCCACTACGCACCTTCTCTATGTCTGCGCCGATCTTCTCACATAGCCGGGACAGCTCGTTCATAAATGAGATCTTCGTGGCAAGGAGCCCGTTTGCGGCATACTTTGTCATTTCGGAGGAGCATATATCCATGATGAGCACGGGTTTACCCGTTCGCACGAACGAGCTGTAGAGTTCCTTAAGAATTTCCCCGACGCGCACGTCTTCGACGCCCACCACCACCCGGTCGGGCTTCATGCAATCCGCTATGGCATTGCCTTCCTTGAGGAATTCGGGATTAGAGGCTACATCGAAAACCGTGGACGTTTGGCCCGCAATAATTTCCTTAATTTTTAAGGTGGTGCCCACGGGCACGGTACTTTTAGTAACAACTATTTTGTAATTATCGAGAACTTTGCCGATCTCCTCAGCCACGGTGAAAACTTGGCTGAGGTCGGCAGCGCCGTCCGGTCCCGGTGGAGTTCCCACGGCGATGAAGAGGATGAATGAGCGTGACACCGTCTCCGCTAGATTGGTAGTAAAATGTAGCCGCCTTTCCGCTACATTTCTGATTACCATCTGTTCCAGGCCGGGCTCGTAAATAGGAATTTCGCCCTCCAACAGACCTGCTATCTTATTTTCATCTATATCCATAAGGATTACGTCATTGCCCATTTCGGCAAAACATACTCCGGTTACCAAGCCCACATATCCGGTTCCGATGACGCCTACGTGCATTAATAAACCTCTCGATCCAAGCAATTCTAAATAAGACGTGATCGGATTATACCGGCTTTCACGTCCCTGCGCCAGCGATAATTGCCGCGCAACCGCCCGATTACCTGGGCTGAGGCTGATCGGTGGGACCAAAACGTCTGAGTTACGATTCAGCATCGCGGACGCTTGGAAGGGTTGTGTAGTAACTCGGGTCTATGTCATTGTGACTACTAAAAGTCTTCGAGTGCTTGGAGAGCTTAGCATGGTGACGGTGGGTCTGGACTTCGGCAGCAAGAGCGCCAAATGCGTGGTAATGAGCGACGGGAGCATTCGAGCTACGGCCGCAGGTCCGGTGAACTTCGACACCTCGTCTATGGTTACCTTGCCCACTCAGACGCTTATGAGCGCCGGCATCGGCGCCGCTGAGATTCACTGCGTAGGGTATATGGGATTTGCTCCCACGGATGCGCCCGAAGGGTACGTCCACGTAAGCCGAGTACAAGCTGCCGTATGCGCGGCTCGGTTCTATTTTCCCGCCGCACGGACGATCGTAGATATCGGCGCGGAACAAGCGCTTGCCGTAGCGTGTGATGAATCTGGAGCCATACTGGATTTTGCCGTCAATGAGCGATGCGCCGCAGGAAGCGGCTCCTTTCTCGAGGCCATGAGCCGTGCCCTGGAGGCGCCTTTGGACACCATGCCTGAACTCGCCCTCGCCGCACGCAAAAAGATTGAACTGAACACCCAGTGCGCAATTTTCGCTGAATCCGAGGTCATCGGGCTCATTCACGAAGGGGCCTCAAAGGAAGACATCGCAGGAGCGATCCACGACTCTGTTGCTGCAAAGGCCGCGTCACTTGTCCGGCGAGTGGGCATCCATGAGGATGTAGTGTTACTCGGGGGATTGGGGTACAACGCCGCCTTTGTCGCCGCTTTGCACAGAGAATTGTCCGTTAAGACTCTTCATGTCCCCTCCCTACCGGATTACGCCATGGCGCTCGGCGCCGCTCTGCTGTGCGCTGAAACTCCTGTCGATTAGCCTTACCTAGCCCCGGCCGTCGTGGCCGCCTCGCCTTATGTAAATTAATTCGTCTCCTCACTCCGTCTCACTTTGCCAGTGTGGTCTATTATGAACCCCACAGGTCGATTCCAGCATCTTCATTTCTGCAGACTACGATAAACTTCGAAGTGAAAGTCTTCCGCCGCTCGATACAATCAGATTTAAAGCGCTCTACGTCGTGACAATTACTAAGGGCGTGTTAGCGCTTTGCTGGAAGCCTTCTCAGCCCTATCGGGACACGAGGATCAGCGGACTGTGAGCGGAGGTAATTAAACGACACGTTACAATAAAACGACATAATCTGAGCGGGGAATTTATTTAGTGTATCGCCTAATCGGTATTAAAAAAACAGTTCCCTCGCCTCACAATTGGGCGGTCCACAGAGGTGCGACATGGACATTCAATAACACACATCAATCTTGCGGCGCATCGCTCTTTTGCTACTCGCCGCTTTCCTCGCCACACCGCTTCTCGTTCACGGAGATAATCTCATTGAAGAAATAGGTGTAAACAATCCCGACGGGAGTATAACTGTAACGAAAGTATATGATACAGGGGCTCGCAAAACGGACAGCATAGGGGCCAACGGCGCGTATACTTCGACGGAAACGGATCGGAACGGCAACGTTATCAGCACGGAAAAAGGGACAAAGTACGGGCAAGCGGATAATACGGCGACGAAAACCGACAGGAACGGAAAACGTGACCTCGTATGTTCCCTATAAGGATGCTAATAACTCCGGCTTCAACACCATCGTCAAGGAAAAGAACGGGAATCTCGTCAGTTCCACAAATACCACGCACGACGGAAAGGGCGGTTACACTATCACTACACGGGACGGCAAGGGCGCCGTCGTTCAGACGGAAACCGCTGCAAACGACGGAAAAGGCTCCTTCAGCAACGTGACAAAGGACAATGGCGGGAACGTCATAAAATCCACCATTACGACCATGGACTCGAAGACAAGGACAACAGCCAGCAAGGAAACTGATGCCCGGACGGGAACCATAACCACAACTAAATCGGACAAGAAGGGGAATTATACCGCCACCACCACCGATAAGTCAGGTAAGGTCGTCCGCACGTCAACAAGCACGTATGACGCCGCTACGGGTGTTAAGACGGAGAAAACTGCGGACGCTCGAGGAGAAACAGCACCACCAACACGTACGCTAAAGATAAGACACTGAGAGGGTCAACCACAACCAACCAAGACGGCAGAGTCGTCAGCAAGACAACGTATAGCCGTGAAGCAAACGGTTCGGTTCACGTGGACACCTATAATGCCAAGGGGAAGCTCAAGTCCGAAACCGTGTACGACGCTTCGGGCAAGGTGGTGTCACAAAAGGGAAAACCACCCGCAGTACCAGGCTCTATGAGCGCTCAGAACGCCACGGATTCAGAAAAGAACGGCAAGTTCGCGAACGACGATAAAAGCGGGTCATCCAAACATCACAATACATCATCTAAGAACAACGACTCGTCTTCGGACGAAAAAGGTTTCGAAACATAATTCATCCAACCATCATGAAAACTCTGGCAAAGGCTACGATTCTTCCCGATCAAGTGAGAAGTTCTTCAAACAGCATAATTGGCCCAAGCAGCACGATTCGTTCACCAACGATCACAGAAGCTATGACAACAGGTCCCACAACGCAGAACAAAGGTTCGGATTCGGCGGGAAGTCTCGGTCCTCCGCAAATGATTCGAGTACGCATAATTGGAATTCCGGCGGCGGATTCGGAGGAGGCGGCCACGGCAGACACAGATAAACCGCTACGGCGCTCGCGTGAAATGGGTTTCGCGCTCGGCGCCGCACGGTGTCAAAACGCGATTTTCGCTATGGGAGATTACATATGAAAAAATCGGCATATACGATGATATTTCCGGTTGCGGCGCTTCTTGCCGTAGCCGCTTGGACAGCGCCTGCACTTTCCTATGCATACGAGTCCTCTCGATCATATGTGGGCGCAAAGCGCTATTCCAATACCAACGTACAAAAATACAAACAACGGGCGCCGATAAGCAAAGTCAATCCCGGCGGTCCCGTATCATTGAATCCACAACCATTACCGCCCAAGGAGTCGGCGGCAAGTCGTTCTATTTACAACAAAGGGAGTCGGGTGCAACTCAATCCGCAACCTCTGCCGCCCAAGGCGCTTCCTCGCTAGGGCTATTGACGTATCACGCTAGGGGGTACACGCAATTTCGTAACCAGGGTGAAAGAAGGGAGGGAGATCCACACGATGCTAGGGTCTCCCACCAACGCTTTTCTTCTAAGGCAAGGCTACTAAAAGAGTTTCAACTTTACAGGGCGGGCCAAAGTAATAAAGCTGCCGTTCTCCGTGTTGCCTCTGGTGGTGGTTCCCACATACATCTTTAAGGTATCGGACAAGCCTTTGACGCTCTTGTTCAAGAGACGAACGCACCCGTGGGATTGGCTGGATCCGACGCTCCAGGGGGAATCGGTGCCGTGGATCCTGTACGTGCCGGTGTCCGCAAATTCCAGTTCCGGAACGATTATATCTTCGGTAATCACGTCATCGGGGTTTCCCTTGTCCCGCTTGGCCTTCTTGAAAAAAGGCATCATGTGACCACCGTAGACGCGGTTGCTCGGTGTCATACCGAGAGCCCATTCACGATCTTTGGGGGGAATCCACAACGGATGGTCGTCAAATATGGTGACGACGAAATATGAGCCCGTAGGCGTGGGAAATTCCGATGATCCTAACCCGGTTCTACAGGTAAACAACACCTTGGGCTCGCGGCCGGACTTCATACCGCAGAGTTCGAGCTTATAGGTGGCCCGACTCACGCGGATCTCAAAGTCGTTGAAGAGATTTACCGGTTCGGTGACCATGCGACCTGCCGAGGACATCACCGACGAATCATCCAGCAATCCTTGTTCATGACCGAAGGAGGATCGCGGCGGCGATGCGAATGTATCAAGATCCGTAGTCATCCGATGCAAGGAGTTTTCTCCCGGAAAAAACCACTTTAGGAGCGCTTGGCGTTCGGATTGATCCTGTGCGGCGCGATACTCCTCCCGAATCGGTATTCGCAATTCCAGTGCCTTGGTCAGCGGTGCATCCAGCAACTGATGAAGGGCTCCTTCCAAGCGGCGGACGCTCTGTTGCTGAGCCTGTGACGTCGGTAGCGCGGCAACGTAGTCTCTGCCGATATTTTCCGCCCCATACGACACAGCAGGACTCATACAAACTAGAATTAAAAGAATGAGAATGTTCGAGCGATATAAAAACACCATGCGACAATCCTGCTGTCATACGAAAGAGTCGAACCGGTTTGCTCCACAGGAGGCGCAACGTCCTTCCCAGTGGAGGTGAATCTCAAATCCACCAAAAGCATAACAAATTCTAAGCGGTAAACCAAGACCGCCACGCTTCGGGAGCTTTCAGTGCACGGCAGACTGCGCGTTCCTCAAATTTGAGTGCAGCTACGCCCCACGCAGAGCTGGACTGCATTTGTGATTCTCCAACATCCGTGTTTTTAGAAAGAGGCGCTGAGCGTTTCCCCCCCAAATGGCCGTTTTATCCTCTTCCGACAGCGTCGTATTATCCAGTTGCCGCCGGTAACGAGATAAGGGCAAGAGCGGATAATCGCTTCCGAACAGAATTTTGTCGGGACCCAGAATCAAATGCGCGGCTTCAAACACCCGGTCGTTGTAGAGATACGGGGACGCAGCGGTGTCAACGTACGTCCGAGTGAGAATTTTTTCTATTTCAGGCATCAGGTTGTAGATGAAGACTCCGCCCCCAAAATGGGCCAACACAAAATCCACCTGATCGTGCGCCTTTATGGTGCGTAGCAATCCACTAAAATCTACGGCGATCTTCCCGGGATAATGATGCCCCACCGGCTCGTTCACGTGAATCAAGACCGGAACCTGGGCCGTTGCCGCAAGCTCAAGGCTGGGGCTAAGCTCCTCGAAGTCCGCTAGGCTCCAGCCGCCGTGATACATGGCCAGCTCACCTATTGCAGCGAAACCGCCGGCCAGCGCCCTTTCCGTTTCGCTGTGAGACTTGTCCCCACCCAAGGTGGACAGGACCGCCGATGGGATGATGCGGTGGGGATACCTTTGGTGAAAATCCCACACCTCGTCGTTGTTTTGTCGCACAAGATCGTGGTCTTCCCATGGGAATCCGAACACGACACCGTATTCTATGTCCGATGCGTCGAGATAGGCGATGATGTCCTCCTCCGAAGCAAGCTTCGACTTCGCGGAGGAATATAACTGACAAAACGCCGGGTCCGCGTCACAGTATGGGGATCTGTCCGTGCGAACGGCTTTGGGCAACAAATGAATATGGCTGTCAATAATCATCGAATCTTCCGCTCCAATGAATGTTTGCAGGCTCCCGTCCAGCCGGTTTCTTGGGATTGCACGGCGTTCACGAAATTTCGGGCTGAATAAAGCCGGCTCCTATAATGTAGCACACAAAATCGAACTTGCACGGAACAGCCTCAGCCCTGAACCGCATGTTTTGTGACTCGCACCGGCCACGGAACAGATACGGCCGCTTGACAACTGAGACTTGATACACAACTATTTTGTTGAGTCCGCTCAATCCGACTACATGGGACGGGGTCGCTCACTACGGCGTTCAGGTCTTTTACCGACTGATTTCGGAGCGGCCTCTATGCGACGTGGAAAACGATCCGCGTCGGTTCTTAACTAATCGTTCAACGGGCTTCAGGCGCTTCTGCGCCCCCTGAACACGTTAAAAGAGATTCATTTCTCTTCAGAAGGTCCCCAGCGTACCTTCCAGTAGTTAGATGATCGCTGGTGAACGATTACGCTCGAATCAAATTAGTGGTGACGTGAAAGGCTTCCGGAGGCTCTATATTATGGCTAAAGATCTTTATGCCGTGCTGGGCGTCAAGAAAGACGCAGCCGCTGACGTAATTAAGAAGACATATCGCAAACTTGCTCGAAAATTCCATCCTGATGTAAATCCCGGCAACAAGGAAGCAGAAGAGAAATTTAAGGATATCTCAGATGCTTACGACGTGCTGTCCGATCCCGAAAAGCGGAAAATATACGATGAATTTGGTGTAGACGGTTTGAGGTCGGGCTTCGACCCCGAACAAGAACGACAATATCGCCAATGGCAGCAGTCGGCCGCGTACAACCAAGGGCAGGCGTTCGGCGGTGGGGGAGCCGGCGGCGGCGGATTCCGGTACACCGGTTTTGAAGACGTATTCGGTGATCTCTTCGGCGGTGGAAGCCGCAGCGCGCAATCCACAGCTCGTGGACCGCAAAAGGGGCGGGACGTTGAGTCAAATTTAGACATCGACTTCTTGACCGCCGTGCAGGGCGGCTCCACCCGTGTCTCCATGCAGACCACACAGAATTGCGCCACGTGCGACGGCTTGGGCGTGGTCTCCACCGACGGCGAGAATGTATGCAAGACCTGCAACGGGACAGGACAGACAAAGGTCGGCCGCGGCCCCTTGAATTTCTCCCAAACCTGTTCGGAATGCGCTGGGACCGGCCGTGTGGGCGCTCCATGCTCAGATTGCGGCGGTGTCGGCAAACGGGCGAGCATGTCTACCCTTGATGTAAACATTCCTGCGGGAGTAAACAACGGCTCCAAGATTCGGCTGGCGGGCAAGGGTGAACCGGGCGTAAACGGCGGACCTCCGGGGGACCTCTACATCGTCATACACGTTGCGCCCCATCCGCTTTTTGAGCGAGACGGCGACACCCTGAAGATGGAAGCGCCGATCACCGTGTCCGAGGCGCTGAAAGGCGCGAAGATCGCCGTGCCTACGCCGACTGGGACCGTGCAGCTAAAGGTTCCGGCAGGCGCTAAATCCGGGCAGAAGCTCAGGCTCAAGGGCAAGGGCGCCCCAAATTTGAAGACAAAGACCCTAGGTGATCTCTATGTAACCATTCGAGTGCTGGCTCCCGTCACCACGGACCCAAAAGCCATCGAAGCGGCCGAGGTGTTGGATCAGTTTTATCAGGGAGATGTGCGCAAGAATTTCCACCTGTAGTGGACTGCCGGGGGCGCGATGGGGCGACGAGGCAGCGCAGTATGGCTATGGTGTCTTCGAGACGTGCTCCTTGGCCCCAGCGTTTCGCTACCGCAACGCCCTTGCGTCGGCGCCGCTTCCTCTCCACTTCCCGTTCACTTGCAAAAAGGGAAGCCGGTAAGCCTCGCGAATAATTCTCTTCATTCCAAGTCCGGCTGTTCTTCATGCCGCTCACTCCAATCTCGGATGCGCTCTACACCTTCTTAGCCATTATGTCTTTTGGCCCGCGCCGTAATTGATAATTCAGGCCGTTAATGGTAATATCCGCGGGATATTTTGGAGTGTCCTCCCGTGTTTAGGCGAGGCTCCTACGTGCGGTCGGCCACCCTTGCTGAACAAGACCGACGGTAAGGTGAGCGGCAAGCGTCCCGATCTTGGAGGCGCCGTGTGGAATTCGTTCCGCTTTGTTTCCCGCATGAGGCAAAGGGTTTGCCGCGATTCCTCGGATCGGATGCCTACCGCGCCGCCTTAGGACATCCCTACTCTGCACAGGCCTCGACTTCAAGTACGTAACGGCGCTCCCCAGCCCGCTTCATTAATGCCGATTTGGAGTGTAATCATTGCCCGCAGTTCATGAGAAAAACACCGTAGGAATTGAGGACGAGATTCAAAAATCGTACCTTGATTACGCTATGAGCGTCATCGTCGGCCGAGCCCTACCCGACCTGAGAGACGGCCTGAAGCCGGTGCATCGCAGAATCCTTTTTGCCATGCAGCGAGCCGCCAATTATTGGAATCGAGCCTACAAGAAATCTGCTCGCGTGGTCGGTGATGTTATCGGTCAGTTTCATCCCCACGGCGATACTGCGGTGTACGATTCATTGGTCCGCATGGCGCAACCCTTTTCCATGCGGTATCCCTTCGTGGACGGCCAAGGTAACTTCGGCAGCGTAGACGGCGACGCCCCTGCCGCCATGAGATACACCGAAGTGCGCATGGCCCGGATCACCGGGATGCTCCTGGAAGATCTTGATAAGCAGACGGTGGACTTTGTCCCGAACTACGATAATACCCAGGAAGAGCCGGTGGTCTTGCCTGCGGGATTCCCTGCCCTGCTCGTCATAGGCTCGCAAGGTATAGCCGTGGGAATGGCGACGAATATTCCCCCACACAATCTCACTGAGACTCTGAACGCCACCATCCATCTAGCGGAAAATCCCGACGCTACCGTGGCTGACCTCATGACGCACTTACCGGCTCCGGATTTCCCGACAGCGGGTTTTATCCTGGGGAGAAAAGGCGCCATAGACGCATATACCACCGGACGGGGTAGCGTCCGCATGCGAGCCAAGGCCGAAATCGAAGATGCGGGAAAGGGCTACCAGCGCATTGTGGTAACCGAGATCCCATATCTCGTGAACAAAGCACGAATGGTGGAAAACGTCGCTGATCTGGTGAAAGATAAGCGCATAGGCGGCATTCGCGATATTCGCGACGAATCCAATCGCCACGGTATGCGTGTGGTTTTTGAACTCAAGCGCGATGAAAACCCCGAAGTGGTCCTGAACCAGCTCTTCAGGTACACGCAGCTCCAAACGAACTTCGGTATTCAACTGCTGTGCGTGGACAGAGGCCGCCCTCGCCAGATGACGCTGAAGGAAATCCTCGCCGGTTTTATAGACTTCCGGAAAGAGGTTGTCACCAGGAGAACCCGGTACGAGTTGGCGCGCGCTCGTGAAAGGGCGCACATCTTGGAAGGACTCAAAATCGCCCTGGATAACATCGACGAAGTTATCCGAATCATCAAGGAATCCGCCAATCCGCCTACGGCCAAAGGCGCTCTTATGGAAACGTTCGGCCTGACCGACGTCCAGGCGCAGGCCATTCTCGACATGCGGCTTCAACGGCTCACGGGGCTGGAACGCGATAAAATCCTCCAGGAACGGCGGGATCTTCTGGCCAAAATAGCGGAACTGGAAGGAATACTGGAATCCGATCGTAAGATTCTCGACATTATCATCGCTGAATTCATGCAGATACGGGATCAGTTCGGCGACGCGCGGCGCACGGTCATCCTGGAACAGGAAGATGACCTCCTAGATGAGGATCTCATCCCCCGCGGTCAGATGGTCGTCACGTTTTCCAACAGAGGCTATATCAAGCGCGTTCCTGAAAATCTCTATAAGACGCAGCGTCCCGGCGGCAAAGGAAGAATCGGCGCCAGAGTAAGCGACGAAGATGTAGTGAATCAGCTCCTTTACTGCTCGACACACGACGTCCTGCTGTGTTTCTCCACAAGGGGGCGGGTGTTTTGGATACGGGTCTTTCAGCTCCCCGAGGAATCACCTTATTCGAGGGGCAAAGCCATCATCAATTTGCTCAGACTTGATCCGGATGAGCGCATTCGAAAAATTCTGCCTCTTGCACAGATCAGTTCTGAAGGGTACGTCACGATGGTGTCCTCTAAAGGGAAGATCAAGAAGACCGCCATCACCGAGTTTTCTCGTCCTCGTCTGACGGGTTTAAT
>JBBRBO010000074.1:0-19060 GCA_038205805.1 Desulfomonilales bacterium | reverse complement strand
AGAGAATGACTTCGCGAATGGATTGAGAATCCGTCAGAAGCATTACCAGTCGGTCTATGCCGATGCCTTCACCCGCCGCGGGAGGCATACCGTATTCCAAGGCCCGTAAGAAATCTTCATCCAAGAAATGCGCTTCCGTATCACCTGCGGCCCTGGCCCGCACCTGTTCCTCAAAGCGACTACGCTGGTCAAAGGGGTCGGTGAGTTCCGTGAAGGCGTTCGCCATTTCTCTGTTGGTGATGTAGAGCTCGAATCGGTCCGTTACCGTGGGATCGTCTTCGTTCCTTCGCGCCAGCGGAGAGACCTCCACGGGGTACTTGTGGATAAACACCGGTCCCCATAGCTTGTCCTCGACCTTGGCGTCGAATATCGTCATCCACAGCTTGCCGAGTGTGTCGTCCTTTTGCACATCCAATCCCATTTCCAGGGCTTTGATGAATAGAGCGTTCCTATCGTTCAGATCACGTTCGCTGAGGCCGACGTATCCGACCAAGGATTCCTTCACGGTGAGCCGTGTCCATGGCGGTGTGAGGTCCACTTCTTTGTCGCCGTAGGTAAACGTGTATGACCCCAGAATCTCCATTGCCAACTCTGCAAACAGCCGCTCGGTGAGATCCATCAGGTCGTCATATGTGGCGTACGCCTGATAGAACTCGACCATGGTGAATTCGGGATTGTGTTGAGTGGAAATCCCCTCGTTTCTGAAGTTGCGGTTGATCTCGAACACACGCTCGAAACCGCCCACAAGGAGTCGTTTGAGATACAGCTCAGGGGCTACGCGAAGATAAAGCGCCCTGTCCAGCGCATGATGAAAGGTCTCGAAGGGCCGAGCGGTCGCTCCCCCTGGGATAGCCTGCATCATGGGCGTCTCAACCTCGAGATATTTCAGATTCGTGAGAAACGAGCGAATGAACGAGATTATACGGCTTCGGGTGCGCACAATGCGACGAGCATCCGGATTAACGATAAGATCCACATAGCGTTGGCGATAACGAGTCTCCACATCGGAAAGACCGTGCCATTTCTCCGGAAGCGCCCGCAAGGACTTCGTAAGAATGCGTAATTCATGCGCCACGAGGCTGAGTTCGCCCGTGCGGGTCCTGAAGGGCTTGCCTTCGACGCCGATTATATCCCCAATATCGAGTTTCTTTATTCGTTTATAGGGCTCCACGCCCACTATATCCCGAGCTAGATACACCTGAAAATCGCCGTCGGTGTCTCGTAGTCGAGCAAATGCCGCCTTGCCCAGCACACGCAAGGCAATAATTCTTCCGGCCATCTTGAGAGTGTTCGGCGCGTCGTCGAAGGATTCAAGGGCGCCGTAATTGGCCTGGAGGGAGGTCGAGAGCAGATTGGGGGTAAACCCTGTGCTGAACGGAGAAATTCCGGCTTGTTCCAGATCTCGGATCTTTTCGACTCTTACATCGGTTAAAGAACTAGACGGTGTTTTTTTTGTTTCCACTGAAGAATCGGACAAATTTCGCTTACTCCTGAATTTCTCATAAAACCAAGTCGGTTTTTAGCCTGTTCCCTAGTAAAAGTCAAGTTATAGACAAATGCGGGCCGCGGCGGAGGCAAACTCAGAGCGCGTAAGGCCGGGGCCGCCGCTCGACTTTGTTGAGTTTTCTCGGTGACGGGCAAGCAGGGAATAATCCAAAGCTTAAGCAACTTTTGTGAAGCAGCGCGCAAGGGATTGAAAGTGTGAATAAAGCTCCTCATTAGGCGACGGTCTTCTCGAGGATGCGATCAGCGGCAGGGTTACGCTTGACCATTTTTGGGTCTGAAACGAATGCGCAATATAAGAAGTAATATTGGAGCGAACCTTCTTGAAAGAAGTTTCTCCCCAAACCCCTCTCCAAGAACTTTTAAAATAGCCGCAAGTGCCTTTTCTCAAGGAGAAAAAGCCACTTGCGGTGCATTTAAACATTCTTTCATAGTAGTTAGGGAAACCTGCTCTTACAAAAATGTCCTTCGCCTATATTCCTCGTTCGACAGCACATTGGTCTGAAACGAGAAAGCTGCGCTTTCCATACCCTAGCGCAGGAAACCGCGGCGCCGTCAGGACTTTGTTCAAGCGTCTTTTGACGGCAATCACCCTCAATAGAGGCGACCTGACCGCATAATGGAGCCATGCAAGAAAATGCCCCTGATTTGGGAATATGGAAATCGAGCAATGGCGCTTGAATTAGCGTATAATGGCGGTTACATTTCACTCACAAATCGAGGGTTCTCAACACGTGAAACAAACAATAGCGTCTAATGTGGCTATTTGTGCCGTTATTTCGATGAGCTTAGCTCTTTTCACACCGCGCTTGAACGGCTCCGTTTCCGCGGCGCAGTTTGAGCCGGCTCGGCCCGGTCTCAACTTGACCTTCCCCAAGGATCACGGAAAGCACCCAACCTACAAAACTGAATGGTGGTATTTCACGGGAAACGTGGATGGTCCGAAGAGCGAAAAATTCGGCTTTCAGCTCACCTTCTTTCGGGTCGGCCTCATTCCGGGAGTGAAAAGCGGCGCATCGTCATGGGCGCTGACCGAGCTGTTCCCGGCGCATTTCGCAATCTCCAACATCACTGAGCGGACCTTTTTTCACACGGATCTGATGTCTCGCCCGGGTCCGGGACTGGCGTGGGCCGCTACAGACGGTTTAGATGTGGGCGTAAAGAATTGGACGGCGAAAATGGATGGAGACGTTATCACGGTCAAAGCGGAAAAAGACAATTTCTCCATAGATTTTACGCTTACGGCTCTCAAGCCGGTAGCGCTGCATGGCGACAAAGGCTTCAGCAAGAAGGCGGGCGACGTGAATCAAGCCTCCTATTACTACTCGTTTACCCGTTTGGCCGCCAAAGGGACCTTGGTCTACGCCGGCAAGAGCTTTCCCGTGACGGGGCTTGCCTGGATGGATCATGAATTCGGTTCAGGGGTACTTGCCTCCTCGCAATCGGGCTGGGACTGGTTCAGCTTGCAATTGGAAGACGGAACTGAAGTCATGCTCTCGTATTTAAGAAATGCCGGCGGCGGGATGGAACAACCCTTCGGCTCATTCGTAGCCAAGGACGGCAGCGTGGTTGATTTGGCCGGCAAAGATGTGCGAGTGACCAAAACCGGCTATTGGAAAAGCCCGCACACCCAGGCGGAGTATCCTTCAGGCTGGCGCATCGAAATACCGGACCTGGAGATCGATCTCACCATAAAACCTGCTTTGCTCGATCAGGAACTCGTCACGAGCAAATCAACAGGTGTGGTGTACTGGGAAGGCGCCATCAGCGCAGACGGCAATGTAAAGGGGAAACCAGTGAGCGGCCGCGGCTACGTTGAACTCACCGGATACGCTGCGAGTTTGGGCGGCTTATTTTAGCCGCCGGCCAGGGGTGGAACTGTGTTCACGTCTCCGCCTCGTTTGAGAAAGATATGGGGCGCAGCGGCGTTACCTAAGCGCTCCTTGGCGTGAACACGTCCGAAGGACATGGCGCATTTCTCGAACTCAAGAACGGAAAACGTGTTTGAACTGCGCTGTGAGCCACTAAGTTAAGGCCGCAGGAATGCTTGGGGAAAAACCTTCTTTTAAAAAGCTCTTCCCCACTACTTAATGTTGTTGCAAGCAAAGTTACGCGGCCTTTCCGCAACACTTCTTGTATTTTTTGCCTGAGCCACACGGGCAGGGGGCATTTCTGCCGACTTTATCCGTTTGTCTCCGCACGGTGCCGGATTGCGGCGCTCGACCCCGCGGCTCACCTCTGGAGATCTCCATTTCCGGCTCTCTCTGCGGGGCGAGGTCTTCCATGTCTTCTTGAGAGGCGATTTGCACGAGGAAGATATTCCGCACGGTCTCTTCTTTGACCCGTCGGCTCATGTCGAGGAACTGCTCGTAGCCTTCCTTCTGGTATTCCTTGAGCGGGTCGCGCTGCCCGTAACCTCTGAGGCCGATACCTTCCTTAAGATGGTCCATTGTGAGGAGATGATCTTTCCACTGGTTATCCACGGCCTGGAGCATGACGAACTTTTCCAGCTCCCGCATGACATCAGGGCTTACTTCCTGTTCTTTCCGCTCGTATGCCTTTCCGGCCTCCACGATGATGAATTCTCGTATACCTGCGGCGGTTTTTTCCGCTTCGGGTAAGGATTTGAAGTCCAAGTGAAGACCGTATTGTCCCCGCAGGACGTCCGACAGAGCCGTCATATCCCAATCCTGGAAGCTGGAGCGATCATCCGTGAATCTTTCCACCAACTCGTCGGCGATATCCTCGATCATGTCGTGGATATTCTCTGTGAGATTCCGGCCCGAAAGAATGAACCGCCGTTGGGAATAGACGACTTCTCTCTGTTTGTTCATGACGTCGTCGTATTCCAGCAGATGTTTACGAATATCGAAGTTGTGCGCTTCCACTTTCTTTTGAGCGTTCTCTATGGCGCGGCTGGTGTACTTGTGCTCGATGGGCTCACCTTCTTCCATGCCCACTCGTTCCATAATCATTTTGACGCGCTCACCGCCGAAAATGCGCATGAGGTCGTCTTCAAGACTTAGATAAAAGCGGCTGGACCCAGGATCACCTTGGCGCCCTGAACGTCCACGGAGCTGGTTGTCGATGCGCCTGGACTCATGCCGTTCCGTGCCTAGGATGTGGAGTCCGCCGGCCTCGATTACATTGCGCTTTTCTCCCTCACACTGCTTTTGCAGCTCTTCCTGGATACGCTTGAGGTCGTTTTCATTGTGCTCTTGTCGAGCGCGATTTTTCGCCATGAAGGTCGGATTGCCGCCCAGCACGATGTCCGTTCCCCGGCCGGCCATGTTCGTGGAAATGGTTACGCCCTTGTACCGGCCCGCCTGAGCGATGATTTCCGCTTCCAGGGCGTGGTTTTTCGCATTAAGCACGTGGTGAGGAATACCAAGCTTCTTCAGCCGTTTGGCCAACAACTCGGATTTCTCGATGGAGATTGTGCCTACAAGAGCAGGCTGTCCTCGCTTCGAGAGTTCGCGAATCTCCTCGACGACCGCAGTGAATTTTTCCTCTTCGGTTTTGTAAATCATGTCCGTATGGTCATTTCGCACCATGGGCAAATTGGTAGGGATAACAACGACCTCCAGGTTGTAGATCTTCTTAAACTCGGCCGCTTCGGTGTCCGCCGTGCCCGTCATACCCGCCAATTTGTTGTACATACGGAAGTAGTTCTGGAATGTGATCGTGGCGAGCGTCTGATTCTCGTTCTCGATCTTCACCGACTCTTTCGCTTCGAGGGCCTGATGCAAACCGTCGGAGTAGCGTCTACCGGGCATTAAACGGCCTGTGAATTCATCAACGATAATCACCTGATCGTTGTCTACGATGTAGTCCACATCGCGCTTAAAGAGCGTGTGCGCCTTGAGCGCCTGGTTCACGTGGTGCAAAGTCTCCATGTGGGCGGGATCATACAGGTTCGTGACTCCCAGGGATTTTTCGACCCTTGCCACTCCCTCTTCCGTGAGGGTAACGCTTCTGGCTTTTTCGTCGATGGTGTAGTGTTCTTCCTTGGCGAGTCCGGGTATGACACGGTTGATCTTGTAGTACTTGTCCGTGTTTTCGTGGGTCGGTCCTGAGATGATGAGCGGCGTTCTCGCTTCGTCCACGAGGATGCTGTCCACTTCGTCAACGATCGCGTAATTGAGATCCCGTTGCACATAGTCGTTGAGGGAAAACTTCATATTGTCCCGCAGATAATCGAACCCGAATTCGTTGTTCGTGCCGTAGGTGACGTCGCAGTTGTAGGCGTCCCGGCGTTGCTCGTCGTCCAAATCATGAACAATCGTGCCCACGGTCAGTCCCAAGAAGCGATATACGGCGCCCATCCACTCGGCGTCACGCTGGGCCAGGTAATCGTTGACCGTCACGACATGCACGCCCTTCCGGTCCAGCGCATTCAGATACACAGGCAGCGTAGCGGCCAAGGTCTTGCCTTCGCCGGTTTTCATTTCAGCAATCTTGCCTTGGTGCAGCACTAGACCGCCGATAAGCTGCACATCGAAGTGCCGCATCTTCAACGCGCGTAACGAAGCCTCTCTCACGACTGCAAAGGCCTCGGGGAGCAAATCGTCAAGATTCGCCTCCTCCTCGTCTAAGCGTTTCCGAAACTCTATGGTTTTGTTACGGAGCTGCTCATCAGTGAGCGCCTCAATCGATGGTTCAAACTCGTTAACCTGCCGCACTATTGGGTCAAGTTTCTTCAGTTCTCGTTCGTTTTTGCTGCCGAATATTCGTCTGGCGATCGCTGCAAACATGTATGCGTCCTTTTAAAATGGGAATGCTGAGAATTAACGTGGCCGTTCCACCCGGAACTCGGAACGGCGATAGGCGACCGGTTCACACCGGTAATCCATTGCGGGATATAGATGATGGAAACCGCTCCGTATACAAGAAAGACACAAATACGGGCGATATGTTCTCGGCCCTGAAGAAAAACCTGAATACCCCCACAACCTGGTTTTCGGAAGTCGGCGGAACTTCAGCAGAAATTTTGCTCTGCCGCCGGCGAGCATAAGCCGTAGCATCCGTACCACACCTTCATAACCGTGTCAATTCACAGCGCGCAGGCGGCGCTCAGCATCAAACCGTAATGCCCGACCCCAGGGAACCTCAACGTAATCTAAAGGACTGAAGAACAGAGGTAACAGGAAAATCCTTCCAGCTAAGCTGCGCATCGTTAGTGAATATGACGGTAACCGCTCACAGGGGGCAGAGAAGCCTCGTGCTCGGTGAGCCATTATGTTGAAGCCCAAAGGGAGAACACCATGACCAAATTACTCATTACGTTCCTGGCGATACTTCTACCCACCTTAGCTATGGCCGATCTCCACAAGGAGATGATTGCCTACAACCAGGTAAGTACGCCGCTGGAAGGATACCTGGTCTACCAGGAAGGACAAACAGGGAAACGCCCGGGGGTGTTGATCGTCCATGACTGGATGGGTTTAGGCGACTTCTATAAATCTATAGCGGATAAGCTGGCCGACATGGGCTATGTGGCGTTCGCCGTGGATATTTACGGTAAAGGCTTGCGTCCCAAAGATTCTAAAGAAGCGGGGGCTTTTGCGGGAAAGTACAAGAATAATCGAGCGCTCCTGCGCGACAGGGTCAAGGCGGGACTGAATCAGCTTCTTGCGAATCCCCATGTGGATCCGTCTCGCGTCGCCGCCATTGGATACTGCTTCGGCGGTACGACGGTACTGGAGCTTGCGAGGAGCGGCGCGGATATCGCCGGTGTAGTAAGCTTCCACGGCGGTTTAGATACACCCGACAAGTCCGACGGCCGGAACATTAAGGCCAAGGTTCTAGCGCTCCACGGCGCGGATGACCCCCATGTTCCAATGGAACACGTGATAGCGTTTATGGACGAGATGCGAGCGAGTAAGGTGGATTGGCAGCTCGTGATCTACGGCAATGCCGTCCATGCGTTTACGTTACCCGCCGCGGGAACGGACAACGCAAAAGGCGTCGCCTACAACGAGAAGGCGGACAAAAGATCATGGGAAGCAATGAAGCTCTTCTTCAGGGAAATTTTTAAGCAGCCGAATGACTAATAAAGCGGCCAATCCGATACCTAAGCCCTTGCAAGCGGGCAAGCTTGATACCACGGGCGCCCGCTAACGTTCACATGCCGTATGCTTCAATCATAAACAGGCGTCGGGTTAAAAAGGATCGTAATCCGGGTTGAAGTCGCTCTCGATTCGGCGCCTCGTCTCTTCCATTAGGGCCGGCACATCGTCTCTCGTAAGGCCCTTCGTGGGGATGGGTTTGCCCACGATCACCTGAACGCACCCCGGCGTGAGGGCCAAGGTTCCTCGCGGCAGGACCTTATAGGCTCCGTTGTTGGTTATGGGCAAGATGGGAAGCCCCGTTTCCACTGCGATAATAAAAGCCCCTTTTTTGAAGGGCTGCAAGAGTCCGTCCAGGGTGCGCGTCCCCTCAGGGTAGATTAAGACTGACCACCCGTCCGTAAGCTTCGCGTAAGCCGCTCGAAGATTCTTTATGGACTGATCCGTGTTTCTCCGGTCGAGACCGATAGCGCCTGTCGCATCCAGCGCCCAACCAAAGAAGGGAATTCGCAACAGTTCTTTTTTCACAACCCAGCGAAACTTTATCGGCAGACCCATCATGAGAGGCGGAATATCCGTATGACTTTGGTGATTGGGCGTGACGACATACGACTGAGTGGGATCAATGTTCTCCGTCCCTTGTATTGTGTATTTCACCCCTAGGAAGAAAGCGGAACCTCTGCACCAGAACCGAGTCAAGCGGTAAGCGGTGTATTCTCCCACAAAAACAGCGCAGAATACAATACCAATCGCCATAATGACGGTCCATATCGTAATGAAGAACAGGGCGTAGATCACTCTCGGCCAATATTTGAGGGGGGTTCTCAAGCTAAACCTCTATGTTTACTCGCTAAGCAGCCCCACAAGTCGGCGATAATGGTCGCTCGACCGTACGTGGGAAGCGGCTGTTCTCTTTACTGTGAATGCAACCAAAATTGGGGCATGTTGACTTTCCTATAACGGAAATGAGAGTTTAAGACAAGACATGGCCGCGGGTTAAGCGCTCCTGCTCGTTGAAACATAAGAGCTTCTCATTCCTACACGTGCGTCGCGCGATGGACGTACTTCCGATGTGCTTTCACAGAGGTAATAGTGGTGAAGTTCATTTTGTAAGATTAGGTTTTCCGGACGTCTCTGTGAGAATGCTTAAGATTCGCCAAAAGCAGCATTTTCTCCTTGAGAAAAGCCGGTTTCGGCAATTTAGAAGTTCTGGGAGAGAGGTTCGGGGAGAAGCCTTCTTCCAAGAAGGTTCTCCCCGATATTACTTCTTTGAGTGCGCATTGGCATAAGCTGAACCAACAAACATTCGCGTCTGTATTTCCGGTAATGGTGAACATGGCCACTTCGGATCTTTCCAAGCTCAAGATTTCCTCAGACGAGAGAACCACCGCCTCTCGCGGATCCCGTCGTTGGTTGCGATGGATTATCGTGGGATCGGCTGCGCTCGCCCTGGCCGCGTTGCTGTGGTGGTCGGGAATAGTAATCCGCCCCTCGGAAATCACCGTCACACGAGTGTCCATGACCTTCGCCTCACGCGCGTTGACCATACTGAACGCAAGCGGGTACGTGGTAGCCCAACGCAAGGCGGCGGTAAGTTCTAAAGCTACGGGTCGGCTCCAGGAGCTGTTTGTGGAAGAAGGCAAAGTCGTCAAAACCGGGGATGTGCTCGCCATCTTGGAAAACGGCGACTTGGATGCGACTCTGGAAGAGGCGAAGGCCGCTCTGCATGTAGCTCAAGCTAATCTGAGCAACGCTGAGGCCGAACTGGAAGACGCCACACTAAACTATGACCGACAGAAATCGCTCCGAGAATCAGGCGCCGTCTCGGTTCAGGCCTTTGATACTTCCGACGCCCGGTACAGAAAAGCCCAGGCAAGCGTCAGGTCCGCTCGTTTCGGTGTCGAACGAGCGGCTGCATCCATCAAGATAGCCCAAGTTAACCTGGAATACTCATTCATTCGCGCCCCATTTGACGGCGTGATCTTGACCAAGAATGCCGACATCGGTGAAATTGTGGCCCCCTTCGGCGCATCGGTGAATTCCAGGGCCGCAGTGGCCACGATGGCGGATATGTCGTCGCTCATGGTTGAGGTAGATGTTGCCGAATCCGGCATAGAGAAGATTAAGCCTAACAGCGCGGCCGAGATAAAGCTGGACGCCTTTCCGAATGATCGCTTCCCCGGCACGGTTCACATGATTGTACCCACCGCTGACCGAGCAAAGGCGACTGTGCTGACCAAGGTGCGGTTTAACGAGCTTGACCCACGGGTCTTGCCGGAGATGAGCGCAAAGGTCGCGTTTCTCTCTCGGCCCCTCAAACCCGACGAGCTGGAGCCTTTCCTGGGAGTTCCAGCCTCGGCAGTGAAGAAGGTAGGCGGGACAAACATTGTCTTCAAGATTGTGGACATTATCGCCAAGCGAACACCCATCCAAATCGGCAGAACCTGGAGCGACACCTTCGAGGTCCTCTCCGGTCTCACACAAGGCGACGCTGTTGCCCTTGACCCTGACAAACTACGTGACGGCGAAAAGGTCAAGATCAAGGAATGAGTGATCCCGTCGTCGTAATTCGCAACCTGAGTAAATCCTACACCCGTGGCGTGCAGGACATTCCGGTGCTGAGAGACATCTCAATGACGGTAGCGGGTGGGGAATTTCTGTCGCTCATGGGGCCTTCAGGCTCCGGTAAGACAACCCTCCTCAATCTTATCGCAGCAATCGACCGCCCAAACGAAGGGTCCATCATCATAAAAGGTGAGGACATTGCCCTCTTGGGAGAGGCCGCCCTGAGTTCCTGGCGCGCTTCGCACATTGGGTTCATCTTTCAGTTTTACAATCTCATCCCCGTTCTGGATGCCTTAGAAAATGTGCAGTTACCGCTCTTGCTCACAAATCTGTCCCGTTCCGAGCGCCGTGAGCACGCTATGGCCGCGCTCGAGGCAGTAGGTTTGGCGGATCGTGTGAAGCATTATCCTTCGCAACTTTCGGGCGGGCAGCAACAGCGAGTGGCCATAGCGCGGGCGCTGGTCACGGACCCCGTGCTTATTGTGGCGGACGAGCCTACAGGCGACCTGGACAAGAAATCAGCCGGGGATGTCCTGGCGCTCCTTTCGCAGCTCAACGCCGAAGTCGGCAAGACCATCATCATGGTCACACACGATCCAAGAGCGGCCAAAGAATCCAAGCGCATCCTCTATTTGGATAAAGGGCTATTGGCGGATTCGCTCAAGGAAGACGAATAAGGATCCAAGACTGGTCCCGACAAGCCGGCCATCGTCGCTACGAGGCGATCAAGCGCGGCCAAAGCGCCCTCTATTGTTCGCTTCCGTCACCCTCTGGAGGCGCAGACAGGGTGAGACCCTCCCGACCCGTTCGTTGTTCGAGGCGCTCAAGGAAGGCCCCGCAGATGGGTGAGCTTTGCCGATTCTTATGTTGAATAAGGTAAATAGACCTGGTGAGACTCAGGTTCTCGATGGGAATCAGCCGCAGTGAACCATAGCAGAAGTCTTCCGCAACAGCTTCCTTCGATAGAATCGAAATGCCGATGCGCGCCTTTATACCTTGCTTCACCGCTTCCGTGCTGCCAATCTCGGCGATGCCGTCCAACCGAGAGGGGTCGCACCCTTGGGCTTCCATCATGCGGGACATGGCTTCTCGTGTGCCTGAGCCACGCTCCCGCTGGATGAAGGGCTCGCCTATCAGCTCGTTCGCGGTAATGGAGCTGCGGCCGGCCCAACGATGTTCGGGATAGACCGCAAGAACCAGCTCGTCCTGAAAGATTTCCGTGGATATGACGCGTTTATCCGTGGAAAGCGTTCCCACGAAGCCTGCTTCCGCTTCGCCTTCCAGCGTGCATTGCAGAATTTCCGCCGAGTCGCCGATGGTCAAGCTCACTTGGACGCCGGGGTGTTCGCTCCGGAATTCCCCTATGAGTCTCGGGAGTATGTACGTGCCGGGAATGGTGCTCGCTCCGAGCTTTAATTTGCCGGTGAGATTGCCTCGGAACCGGTTGAGGGCTTGGAGCGCATCATCTCGCAGGCGCACGATGCGTTTGGCGTATTCGTAAAAGAGCTTGCCCGCAGGTGTCGGGCGAACCTCTCTGCCTAGTCGATCCACCAGCCGTTCACCGACGGTATCCTCAAGTGTGCGTACGTGCTCGCTCACCGTAGGCTGCGACAAAGACAGAGCTTCAGCCGCTTTGGTGAAGCTGCTCAATTCCACCACTTTACAAAAGGCCGATAGTCGCCGCATTTCCATAAGGTAAATTACCGTGCTAAACCTATGCGTTAGCGTTACGTCGGATCACCCCGTCGGGACACAAGTGGTCGCCCCATTGGCGGGAATGGCTCTTGCCCTTCAGATTATCTTGACAAAAAAGACCATAAGTATTATAGCTTGCGTCAATTACTTAAAGGAGATCCGGCATAAAGGACACTCGAGGCCGTCACATGAAAAAACTCTTCGTTCAAGCATGGCTTACCGTCCTGTGCTTCCTGCTCCTGGGAGACGTTCACGCATGGGAAGTGCCCACATATCTGAGAATCAACTCCGGAGCGAGAATGTGGTTCACCCAGATCCAAGGGGATCTGATCCAGAAGAATCATCTCAAGCTCGATCTCGGTGACAATGTCGGTATCAAGCCGAACAAACTCGCATGGGAATTTTTCACTAATTTCCGCTTTCATAACATCCATGTGCTCAGATTTCGCGCCGAGCCCCTAACCACGTATGAATCCCGAGATAACTCTTATCTTCAGGTGAGAAATTTCCGCTTAGGCTATGATTTGGATTTCTACATGTCTCCGCAAATGCTGTTCGGCGCAAACTTGGACCTGAGTTTCACGAATTATGACTCAAGAGTTCGCAATGTGACCATCGGAGACGCGACATTTGACTATTCTACCAGTCAGAACCGCACGAACCCGTTGTTGGGGCTTCATGCGACGTATTATCCCATATTGGAAGAAATTTCCATACGCCCCAACTTTTCTACGCGCGTGAACTGGTGGAACTATGAAAGCCTGGAAACCTGGGACATCGACATGAGCGCCGCGGTCGATGTGCCGATAAATTGCCTATGGACATGGACCGTAGCAGGCGGCTATCGTATCTGGCACACAAAAACCAAAAGAGAAAAGGATACACTGGATTTGAACAGAAACGGCTTCTTCCTGGAAACCTCGCTCCTGTTCTAATTGGGCGCTATCTACCCACGCGGGTCCATTTGCCCCGTAAAGGTCAGTTTGACCCGGCTTCGCGTGCTTTGCGGTCTATCAGTCAGGTGTAGCTGAAAGGAACTCCCGCAACGCCCTGCGCAGCGCCGGCGCCAAAAAAGTGAACCGCACCGATACGGTCCAGAAATGATCTCCTTGCGATACGGCGGTAATTCTCCCAAAGGCGTCGCCTTGAACCTGAGGATAGGTAGGGTCGGCGCCTTCCATACGTACGTCGATGCCCTCCGGCAAACGCTCCGTGGTTTCCATGATTACCCGCGTTTCCGAGAGATGCGTGATCCACGCGGGCTCAGCCTTTGGTGAGACGACTTTGTCGTCAATGCGGCGCAGTCGTACGGCAATTCGTTCGGCAGTGCCCTTCGGCTTGTCCTTGCGTTCATGAATCCGCAGGTTGAACGGATCGCCGAGGCCACGGACATCGTAGAGCTTAACTGCGCCCGTAAATCCTTTCATCTCCACATCTAAGACGTCACGGATTTCGGCGATCTCTCGAACCGCCGAATATGTGCTTTCACTGATGAGGATTTGTCCGCCCAACGTATACGATTCTATTCTGCCCGCGAAGTTGACGGCCGCTCCCACAGCCCCATATTTGGCGCGTTGTTCGGACCCGATGTTCCCGAGAATCACTTCGCCCGTGTTAATGCCGATTCCCATTTCCAATTTGGGGAAATTGTCCTTCTCGTTCAGCCGGTTTATGTCGTCCATTGCGGCCTGCATCTCGAGGGCCGCCGCTACGGCGTAGGCCGCGTGTTCAGGCAGTTGCACGGGCGCGCCGAAAAAGGCCAAGATGCCGTCTCCTTGCAGCTCGTCGATAATGGCCTTGCGGCGCAGGAGGATTTCCACCATTGCCGCGAAGTAGCGGTTCAGCATGAGAATGACTTTGTCGGGCGCCATATTCGCCGTATGAGCGGAAAAGCCCCGCAAATCAGACATGAGGAGCGAAACCTTGCGCTTATCTCCACCGAGCCGCAGCCCGTTTTCGGACTCGAGAAGTTCATCGACGATCTCAGGGGTGACATACCGTCCGAAGGTGTTTCGGATGCGGTCCCTTTGTCTCATACCCGTCGCCATCTTGTTGAAAGCCGTGACAAGGGCGCCCAATTCATCGTCGGGGCTCACGGGAGCCTGAACCTCATTGTAATCACCCTTGGACGCGGCTACGGCCGCCACCGTCAACATCCGTAGGGGTCTTGCGATGCGCCGTGACAACACGATCATGACAAAGGACAACATTGTCAGACACACCAATCCCAGCACCGCATAGATGCCCGCCAACACCGTCACCGGATACAGCCCAGTGGAAAGAGGGATCTCCAGGCTGATAAAGACATCAGCATACTTGCTTCTCTGAAAACCGCCGAAATACCGCTCGCCGTCCACAAGCCCCACATCGACCCACTCTCGCCTTTCCTCGCTTAAAGCTTCTCGCATCCTGACGTGGAGATCGCTCTTGGACTCCCCTAAGCGATCGCCGATCAGGTTCTTGTCCGTGTGGAGCAAGTATGTGCCGTCACGACCCATGATGAAGAATATCGGCTGGTAAAGCTCCTTGTAAATGTCATACCTGCGCATACCCGCCTGGAGGTTTTCGACGAGAATATCGTAAGCCAGAACCCCGGTAATCCGATCCTGGTCGTCCCGAACCTTATTCGCTACGGTAATGATGGTTTTGCCCGACAGCTCGGAACGATGTGGAGCGGACACGACCGGTTCACCTTCGGTTAGAGCGTCGGCGAACCACGGCGCCAATACGAGAGGTGATGGCCCTCCGAAGCTTTGGTCGCCCTCTGCACTGATTACACGGCCATCCATGCCGACTAAAAAGATCGTCTCTACGGGAAGCCTCTTTCGTAAGTCCTTGAAAATTTCAGCCAACGCGTTCCTGTCTGAACATGTGAGTCCGGCGTGCACTGAAAGAATACCCAGGGTCTGAACACTTGCGCCGAACGTGGCGTCAAACTCGTCGGCGTACTGCTGGAGGGCGCCCACTCCACGCTCCCTGAGTTGCTCCATGAGTATGCTGCGCGCCGTCAGATAGGACGCAGCGCCTGTCAGCCCTATTATGAAAAGCACCGGCACAGCGACGTAGACCAAAAACTTGGATCGCAGTGTCTTCATGCCGCCTTACTCGTCGGATGACGGGAGCGTCGAACAGCAATCCGTACGACGCACGCGACCGAAGACGGCTCCTCGAGCGACGCTTTCACAATGAGCCCTTCTACCTTGCGTCTGAAGGCCTCATTGTCCAGTGTCATAGTCCATTCGTCCCCCGAGAGGTGAGGAGCGGCCTCAATTCCCCACGTCTTGTAGATCCCGAAGAGCCCAATGCGGAGGGTGTCCTCCGTGAAGATTACCCTTCCTCCGGTGATGGACTTCCCTGTGGCTCGATAGTCACCAGTTCCGTTGGCGTAGATGGTGATGAGGGTCCCTGCGTCGCCTTTCCACTCTCCGACGAATTTCATCTTGTCGGCGGCTAAAGGTTCGCTCTGGAAGCTCTCAGGCAACCCCTTGAAGAGGGAGCCCGCCATCTTGTAGCTCACTACGAGGAGAGCCGCGGAAAGGACCAAGCCGCTGATCCCGAGTATTCGGCCCACCTTAATAAGGGATTCTCCATGACGCGACATCTTCCCTTGACGGATTTGTTTCAGTTCGTAGGAAGCAAGAACCCACGCGGCGATTCCACCGGGAAAACAGGTCAGGAGCCCTATGAAACCCAGGAAGAATATCACACCTGCGTGATTCGGTTTAACTACCCCCGGGGTGTCGGCTTGAACGGTATTATAGGGGAATACTTCCACATTTCCATCCTTGTCGAGCAATGGGTGGAGCGGCGCTCCGTAGCAATTTCTTTTTCCTCTTCGTTCACCAGGCTTGAGGCGACTCTACACCCGACCACCCCGTGATACTCCAAATCGTTGACCTAGTTCCGGTAAACGGTTACCTATTCCTCAGGAGTACCCTTGTTCCTAATGAAGATGAACCGTTTCTGAGCCCCGCCCCTTGGAAGAGAAAGCGTTATGCTGTATTCATGATACCAGAGCGGCGGGAAGACGAGAACGGGCGGATGGACAAAAAATAGCCCGACGGGCTCTACGAAAAAAGGGTATGGCTCCAAGCTGAGGAGGATACGCTCGCTTCCGCCGGGCAAATTGCAAGGCTAGCATAGCAAAGATATACCGGCCCTTTGGAGCGTGTCAATATATTTCATCAAAGATGGCATTTTCGCGCGTACCGGCGTAACATGGCTCCGGTGGCCGACGGCGGCGCAGCGGTTCCACCATACGATCAATACTTCTCTTTCGAGGAGAGCCGGCGCACACGAACGCCCAAAGCCCAGAGACAACCATGGTGAACATGTAACCGTTCGCCGGGAGCCTGCAACGAGTTGGCATCACATACTGGGTATTCAGGCGCAGAGCCGCCCCAAGCCAATGCTTAATCAAAGAAGTAGTATTGGGGATAACGTTCTTGAAAGAAAGGAAGGGTCCCAAACCCCTCTCCAAGAACTTTTGCACTAGCCGAAACCGGCTTTTCGCTAAGAGAAAATGCCGCTTTCGGCGATTATCACAAACTTCTTAGAAGGAAGTTGGAAAACCTACTTTGCGACAAAAGCTCCGCCGATATAACTGTTGTGAAAGCACATCGGTATTAAGCCCCATTAACAATTACGTGAATAATCCGGAGGAGAAAGATCATGGCGGATTCGACTGTTAGCTCCGTAACCGAGCCGGCGCCTTCGGGCTTTTCCTGGAATTCCCATGCGCTTATAACAGCGGCGGCGATGGAGCCCATGACGCGCCTGAATTTCAAAGAAGAAGCGGCGGTTCGACCTGCTGAAGAAGCGGCGGAAGCTATCCTGGAGACGGCGGAAAGGGACCAAGATTTCCGCACCACGTGCAAGCTACGGGACGAAGACATTCGGCCGGCGCGCAGCGACCTTAGAGTGATTTTGCGGCTGAATCATGCGATCCCATTCCCGTATTGTCGCACGGCCCTGGAAAAGAAGGTCGATGAGGAAATCCCGCATTCCTTCAAGCGAAATGCTCCACCTGAGGGCCATTCGTATACGTGTGTGCCGATGTGCGAGTCTCTGAGCGCTCGGGATCTGCTTGCCACCTATGCCGACGAGCCGGATTGGGGAATGGACCGCGATCTTTTCGGTCGCGACGAGTACGGCTACGGCCATGCGCCCTTCGGCGCGGACAACGGCCCAAGCTCACAAGGCCCCTTTCACATGCTCTTCCTGAAACCGCCGTTTCTTTTGCGGCGGATTTTTCCCGGGTTGACGCAATCTTTTTTGCCTCAGCGCTTTGCAACGTTTTACGAATGCGCTGTCAAACTCCTGCATTCAGGCCATGAGTATTGGGGATTGCGGTTTGCCGCATGGGCGTGCCATTATGTGCAAGATGCTGCTCAGCCCTATCACGCGACTCCGTTTCCTGCGCCGTTCTTGCCGCTGGTGATCCAAGCCGCTCGAAGCGGCCGGTTCAGAGACGCCATGGAAGCCAATAAGCACTACCTCATGAATCGGCACTATCTCTACGAAGCGGCGACGCATTATCTACTTAACGCAATGTGGCGGTCAAAAGAAGGCCATCCCCTTCGGACGGCACTCGCCGGCTCAATGGAGGACAATAGCGCTGACCTGACGCAGGCGCTCCACGAGGCGGCGGCCCAGGCGAGGCGGAACGCTCCTGAGATTGACCGTAGCGTGGCCAAGCTGTTTCACGCAGTGGGCATGGAAAATCCGCAACTTGTCTCAGACGAGAGCTTACCCGGACGAATGCTGACGGCGCTCAGGGATCACAAGTTTGAGCGAACCCTGCATACATTGACGAGTCTCACCATTCCGTGTCTTACGCACGCCGGCAAGCTCACACGGATCACCCTGGAACATATTTTCAACGGGAGCCCCGCTTCTTGGAAGCCACTCGGCGCTTAAAGAGATACAGCGCTCCAGGCGCCCCGCACACCACAGCGAGTAACAGCGCCGACACTCGATAGATAGCGGCAGCGGCCACAGCTCGGGGCAAGTCCACGTTGAAGAGGTGCGGCACATTTACGGTCACGACTTCCACGAAACCCAGGGAGCCGGGGGTAATAGGCGCCAAATTGGCCACAGTCCCCAAAGAAGAAATCACCAGCACGCCGGAAAACGACACTTCCGCGGCTATGGCCTTGTAGATGAAGAAAAAGGCCCCCATTACGGCAAACGTCGTGACGGTAAGTGACAAAGCCAGCTTGAGCAACAACATGCGGTTCCGTGTCAGGTCACGCCACGAATTCATGGAGCCGCTCAGAAAACCCCGTATTCCTATGGTGTTTTCGTTCATGGGTGGCGGCCACAGGCTCAGATACAGACTTGCGCCGAATAGACCCACCACGGCTACGGTCAACCACACGTGAAGCAACGAGTGGTAAATCCACATGAACACTAGGCCCAATGTTGCCAGGGCCGTGTTGATAAGCGTCACGAGAATGGCCGTTCCACCGTAAATGGCTGCGAATGCGCTGAAATCCATCTTGTGCACGGTCTTGAGATAAATGGCCAGCCCACCCGATCCGCCTCTCATCGGGGTGAGAGAGTTCCCTAAGATCATCGCGGTCGTAAGAGCAAAGGACTCGAGCGGCGTGGCGGGGCTCTTGAAATGATTCAGGAACAGCGATAGTTGCTGACTATTGAGGATGTAGCTGCATAAGAGGCAAACAGCCGCCGCGCCGAGGTATGTGGGAGAAGCCTCCGTCAAAAAATGGAAGTCACCGCTATTCTTCCAGAAGTACCATACGAACAGCGCGCCCACCAGAAGCGCCACGGCGTATCCCGCCACGTACGCGGGTGTGAACCGGCTCCGCCGCTCTGATTCGGCCATAGGGAACCCTTATCTTGATTGAGTTGCATACGCGGCGCACAAAAAACGGCGGCCGAGTCGGATCAGCTTAAACGCATTGAGTGCGGCGGGTCAAGCATGTGGCTGTCTCGACGTGTCCAGCGGGCTCTACCCCCCTCTGCGGGCGACGGAGGCCGAAGGGGAGACTCACCTCCCCTTCCGACGACCCCTTGAGACGTTCAAATAATGGGATGGTTGGGGTAATCGGTTACCAACCTGCGATTAATACCAATGTGCTGTCGAACGAGGAATATAGGTGAAGGACATTTTTGTAAGAGCAGGTTTCCCTAACTACTATCAAAGAATGTTTAAATGCACCGCAAGTGGCTTTTTCTCCTTGAGAAAAGGCACTTGCGGCTATTTT
>JBBRBO010000073.1:0-19547 GCA_038205805.1 Desulfomonilales bacterium | reverse complement strand
GGTTTGAGGAGAAACTTCTTTCAAGAAGGTTCTCTCCAATATTACTTCTCTTTTATTGCGCATTCGTATAAGAAAATACATCGGTGAAACCCGCCGGCGGCGCACGTAAGCCACGCTTTACTTCCACGTGCGATAGTCACGAAACTACCCCCTTTTCAAATGACGTCCGATGTGTCACTCTGGAATAATCCACAATTGGTGAAAATATAATTATCCCGGCCCTATGAAGGCGCCGATAGTTCAGAATAGTGGTGATCCGAGCGGATTGCGACGATGAACACGATACCATTTCTCAATGTACATAAACCGTAGGGGAAGGTCCGTTCCCGCGGTAAGCCGCCGCGCTGATGGTTACTACAATCTCGCTTGCAAAAGAGTGAGATTTGGTGAAAAACCTGTTTAAAGTCAGGTGGTCCCGTTGTTCTACGAACGTGTAATCTTCACCAAAACAAACATTTTGAAATAAAAAACGCGCCTTGCAGCGCCGGTTTTTCTTGTAATAAAGTTTCTTGAATATTCTTCCTGACTCGTCTCGTGAGTCAAAGGTGGGTTATGAGCACAACAGACGACATCTTATGTTCTCTCAACTTCCTACGTCCCGTCAGCCCTGAATGCAAAAAGGAAAAGATCGCCGGAGACCTGGCGGAAGTCCGCTGCGGTGAGCGTGAATGGGAAGACTATTATCGGGATCGGTGGCAGTACGATAAGAAGGTTCGTTCCACCCACGGGGTCAATTGCACGGGCTCCTGCTCCTGGGATGTCTACGTGAAGAACGGCATCATTGTCTGGGAGCTGCAAAAGGGAGATTACCCCGGCGGTGGACCCGACATGCCCGATCACGAACCGCGAGGCTGTCCACGGGGAGCGACTTGCTCCTGGTACACTTATAGTCCCGTGCGGCTCAAGCACCCATACGTGCGATCAATCTTACTGGATTACTGGCGACAGGCCCTTGCTCAGCTTGTCCCGAAAGGTCCCTGGAAAGCCGAGCCGCTGGATGAGCCCTGCGACACGGTCGCGGCATGGCGCAGCATTATGGAAGACCCGGTGAAACGCCGCCGCATCATGGAATCCCGCGGGAAAGGCGGTTTCGTGCGCGTCTCCACGGAAGAGGCCCTTACCATCGTCGCATCGTCGTTGATCTACACTATTCAGAAGTATGGCCCGGACCGGATCTTCGGGTTTACGCCGATCCCGGCCATGTCCATGGTGGGATACTCCGCAGGGTCGCGGTTCCTCACGCTCATCGGCGGCTCGATGCTGAGCTTCTACGACTGGTACTCGGACTTGCCGCCGGCTTCCCCGCAGATCTGGGGCGACCAAACGGATGTGCCGGAAAGCGCTGATTGGTTCCAATCCACGTACCTCATCCTTTTCGGCGCCAATGTGCCCATGACGCGCACCCCGGACGCTCATTTTTACTCGGAATGCAGGTACAGAGGCGCCAAAGTCACCGCCGTATCTCCGGATTACGCCGAATACGTGAAATTCGCGGACACATGGTTGCCCGCAAAGGCCGGAACCGACGCAGCCCTGGGTATGGCCATGACCCACGTTGTTCTCAAGGAATTCTTTATAGATCGACAGTCCGAATACTTTACCGGATACGTCAAACTCTTCACGGATCTTCCTTTTAGCGTTCTCGTCACAAAAGACGGCGATCATTACGTCTCAGGCAAGTTCTTACGGGCGTCGGACCTGGGCCTGGACCTGGCCAATCCCGAATGGAAAACCGTGTACTTCGATAGCATAAGCGAATCCTTTGTCGTGCCGAACGGTAGCGTCGGCTTCAGGTGGGATGACAGTGGGCAGTGGAACATCGAGCCGCGCAATTCCCAGGACGGTTCCCACGTTGATCCACAGCTCAGTTACGCCGGGACCGCCGACGAATGGGTAGCCGTTACAATGCCGTATTTTGATTTCGGGGTCGCCGAATCCAGGCAATGCAGCGTTCCCGTGAAGAAACTCTCCACTCCCGGTGGTGAAGTCCTCGTGACCACGGTGTTCGATCTCCTGGTGTCCCATATGAGTATTGATCGGGGCGCCGGCGGCGATGTAGCCGCAAGCTACGACGACACGACGCCGTTTACACCCGCATGGCAAGAAACCATCACCGGAGTAGCGAGACAGGACGTCATCAGAGTGGCCAGGGAGTTCGCCGAAAACGCCGAAAAGACCCGCGGCAAGTCCATGATCCTCTTTGGGTCGGGCACGAATCACTGGTTTCACAGCGACCTACATTACCGGTGCGCCATCAATCTCACGTCCCTGTGCGGCTGCCAAGGGGTGAACGGCGGCGGCTGGGCGCATTACACGGGCCAGGAAAAGGTTCGTCCCATGGCTGCTTGGGCAACGGTGGCTTTTGCTAGGGATTGGGTGCGGCCGGCTCGTCAACAAAACGGCACGTCATTCTATTACTTCGCTACAGGGCAGTGGCGCTACGAGACCGTGAACATGCGGGATCTCGCCGCTCCCCACCTGAAGCCGTCTTTGTATGAGCACCCCGGCGACTACAACGCAGTGGCCGCGCGCCTGGGTTGGGCGCCGTTTTTCCCCCAATTCGACAAGAATCCCTTGGAGATCTGCAAAGAGGCCGAGGCAAAGGGCGCCGCTTCTGATGAAGAGATTATTTCGCAGCTCGTTGAACGTCTCAAATCAGGGGACATTAAGTTCGCCGTCGAGGACGTGGACGCCCCGGAGAACATCCCGCGGGTCTTCTTTGTGTGGCGCGCCAATGTGTTGGGCTCCAGCGGGAAAGGGCACGAATTCTTTCTCAAGCACCTTCTGGGGACAAGCAACTGCGTCCTCGGTGCTCAAGGGGAAATCAAGACAGAGGAGATCAAGTGGCGCGATGAAACACCCGAGGGCAAGCTTGACCTTCTGGTGACCGCGGATTTTCGCATGTCCACCAATGCCTTGTTCTCGGATGTGGTTCTGCCGTCGGCCACATGGTATGAAACCGATGATCTCAATACCACGGATCTCCATCCGTTCATTCATCCGCTCACGGCCGCAATCGATCCTCCGTGGGACGCCCGGACCGACTGGCAGCACTTCCGGGAACTCGCCAGGGTGTTTTCACAGCTCGCTGAAAAGCACTTACCGGCCGCAAAAGACATCGTCGCTACACCGCTCCTCCATGATTCACCGGGAGAAATCAGTCAATCTACGGTAAAGGATTGGCGAAAAGGCGAGACGGAACCGGTCCCGGGCCGAACTATGCCCAACCTAACGGTAGTGACTCGTGATTATCCCAATACGTATAAGATGATGACCTCCTTGGGGCCGCTCCTGGAGACGCAGCCCATCGGCGCCAAAGGCGTTGCGTGGAGCCCCGCTCCTGAGCACACGGCTCTCAAGGATATCCTCGGGATGGTGACGGAACCCGGTGTTTCCAAGGGGCTACCGAGCCTGTTCACCAATATTGATGTGGCCCAGACCATCCTCACTTTGGCCCCTGAGTGCAATGGTGAGGTCTCCTACCGATCCTGGGCCGGTGTTGAAAAACGGTCGGGCCTCAAGCTCGCCCATCTCAGTGAGGATCGGCGGGGTGAAAAGCTTACTTTCGCCCAAATAAACGCTCGACCCCAAAAGATCATGACTTCACCGATCTGGAGCGGCAAGGAATCTAAGGACCGCACCTATTCGGCGTTTGTCATCAATATCGAGGAAATGCTCCCCTTTCATACGCTCACGGGAAGAGCGCATTTCTACTTGGATCACGACTGGATGCTCAACTTCGGTGAGGGTCTGCCGCTCTTCAAGCCGCCGTTTTATTATAAGGGCTTAGGCCCAATTGAGGCGAAACGGGAACCCAAACGGGAAATCCTCCTGCGATATTTAACGCCGCACTCGAAATGGTCAATCCATTCCACCTACTCGGACACGCAGATTATGCTCACCTTGTTCCGGGGCGGTAAAGCCATCTGGATCAATTGCGACGACGCCCGCGACATCGGCGTGAAGGACAACGACTGGCTGGAGTGTTTTAACCTCAACGGGGTTGTCTTGGCGCGCGCCGTGGTCAGCCATCGGCTTCCCAGAGGCGTCTCCATGATGTATCACGCCCAGGAACGCACGGTAAACAGCCCCGGCTCGCCCCTTTCGAGCGGGTTCCGAGGCGTTCACAACAGCATTACCCGCATCATGATGAAACCCACGCACCTCATCGGGGGGTACGCTCAATTGTCGTACGATTTCAACTACTACGGACCAACCGGCTCCCAGCGCGATTCCGTCATTGTCGTCCGTAAGGCGAGGGAGGTTCAATGGCATGAAGATTAAAGCCCAAATAGCCATGACGCTCAATTTGGACAAGTGTATCGGTTGTCATACATGCAGTATCCCGTGCAAACACGTTTGGACCAACAGGTCCGGCGCCGAATATATGTGGTTCAATGACGTGGAAACCAAGCCTGGGATCGGTTACCCTAAGAAGTGGGAAAATCAAGGCATCTACAAGGGCGGTTGGAAAACCAAGGACGGCGAACCTCATCTCGTGGCCGGAGGCCGTCTGGACAAGCTGGCTCACATCTTTTATAACCGCGACCTCCCTCAGATCGACGATTACTATGAACCCTGGACGTATGATTATGAGCGGCTGATAAACGCTCCGCATTCGCATTGGCAGCCGGTGGCCAGGGAAAAGTCTCTCATCACCGGGAAGCGCATGGCCGTCAAGTGGGGTCCCAACTGGGAAGACGACCTTGCCGGCGCGAACGTCACGGGCGCAGGGGACATTAACTTCGACGGCTTGGACTACCAGACATATCTTCAGTTTGAACGGGTATTCATGTTTTATCTGCCGCGCCTGTGCGAACACTGCCTCAACCCGGCGTGTGTGGCCTCCTGCCCATCGGGCGCCCTCTACAAGCGCAACGAAGACGGCATCGTGCTGGTGGATCAGGAGCGCTGCCGAGGCTGGCGTTATTGCGTGTCGGGCTGCCCGTACAAGAAGGTATATTTCAACTGGAAGGCCGGTCGTTCGCAGAAGTGCTTGCTGTGTTATCCGCGCATCGAAGCGGGTCTACCCACCCTCTGCGCCGAAACCTGCGTAGGCAGGATCCGCTACATGGGAGTGCTCCTTTATGACGCGGATCGCATCAAGTCAGCGGCGGCCGTGAGCGATCCCCAGGAGATCTATGAGGCTCATCTCGATCTTATCCTCAATCCACATGATCCTGACGTGATAAGCAAGGCTCTGGCGGACGGCGTACCCGCTACCTATCTCGAAGCGGCCAAGTATTCCCCGCTCTACAAGCTCGCTGTCGAATGGCGGATTGCATTTCCTCCGCACCCCGAGTTCCGCACCCTGCCCATGGTGTGGTATGTGCCGCCCTTGAGCCCTATAGCCTCTGTTCGGGAGCAAACGGAGCCTCTGGTGGATAACCTGGATTCCATGCGCATTCCCATCAAGTATCTCGCTAACTTGCTGACCGCAGGGGCTGAAGCGCCGGTGCGCAAAGCCCTCAAACGATTGCTCACCTTACGGCAATATATGCGATCCGTACGGGTGGAAGATAAACCCGACACCGAGGCCCTGGACGCCGCCGAGATGACCCAGCCCATGGCCGAGGAGATGTACAGATTGCTCTCGATAGCCAAGCATCAGGACCGCTTCGTCATACCCACAGTCCGGCGAGAGACGGTTGACGATCTCTATCATGCAGTGGGAACGGTCGGTTTCCCGGATGCTCAATGATTGCCGTCGTGAAAACGCTTCATACCATAGGGAGAGCGCACAAGTATGGATGAGTTACAGAAGACGTTCAAGATCATAGCGTATTTGATGCGGTACCCTACGGAAATGGTAGCCGCTCGACTGCCGGACGTCCTGACTCTTGTGGAGGAAGCCGCAGCTTCGGTGGGGCGGCCCGCGTGCCGTAATGTGATCCGCCACTTGACCGATACCCCTTTGCGCACCGCCCAAGAGACCTACGCGAAGACCTTTGATTTTCATCCGGGAACCACGCTGAATCTCACCTTTCATCTTTACGGTGAAGCTAAGATGCGCGGCTCGGAAATGGCGGCTCTCAAGGGCGTCTACATTGAAAACGGGTATGAACCGGCCGGCGGCGAACTTCCTGATTTTTTGCCGGCCCTCTTGGAATTATTTAGTCTGTGCCCTCGCGCCACTACTGAGATGATTCTCGGTCGCTATCGTGGAGCACTGGAAACGTTGGCCACGGAACTTGAATCCGGCTCAAGCCCCTACGCCGGTCTTATCCATTCGATACTTAAAGTTACGGAGTCAAAGGAATGAGCGCATTTAATACCATCGCCTTTGTTGTCTACCCGTACATCATGTTGACGCTGTTCGTGGTGGGTCATCCCTACCGCTATAAAGCCGATCTCTACGGCTGGAACTCGCGGTCCAGTGAATTGCTCGATAAGCACAGTCTCCTGTGGGGAATAACCATTTTTCATTGGGGTATCTTGGGGACCCTCTTTGGACACCTAGGCGGGCTGCTGATTCCCCAATGGTTCTTGGATCTGTTCGGCTTCACCGCGGATCGCCATGCCTTTGTGGCCTTCGGGGTGGGATTGCTTGTGGGGATCATGGCCTTTGTGGGGATACTCATGTTGGTGATCCGCAGGTTCAGCCGACCCAGGATTCGGGTTTCCTCACGGACGAACGATCTAGTTGTCGGGGTATTCCTGTTGATCGTCATAACCGCCGGACTCTACAACGTGATCTTCGCCCACTCGGATGAGGCAGTTCTTTTCGGCGTGGCCCCTTGGATTCGGAGCATTCTCACTTTGACGCCCGACCCAACTCTCATGACGGATGTGCCGCCCAGCTATAAGATCCACATTCTGGCCGCTCTGGGCCTACTGGGATACTCTCCGTTCACACGGCTCGTGCATATCTGGAGCGTTCCCCTGACCTATGTGTTGCGGCGCTTCGTTATTTTCAGGAAACGAGCCGCCGGCGTGTCATGAAGTAAAGACCCAGAGTGAGAAGGGGAGAACCTTTGTAAAAGAAGTTTGTCCCCAAAGCCCTTTCCAAGAACGACCATGACGTATGGTCACCATGAAGGATGAAAGTACCTCCTAGTTTGGGAAGCTTTCGGATCAACCCCCTGTGTCCCCTTGTCAGGGTGGACGTACGGATACAGCCGGACGACCCTTTGTGCGGCACATCCCGGACGTGAGACTTTCATGCGAATTTGTAGACTTGCCGAAACCGCCATTTCAAGGAAAGATGCCGCTTTTGGCGAAGAATAACATTTTCTTAGAAAGCGAGTTGCGTAAACCTGTGTTACAAAAAGTGTTTCACCAAATATACCCATTTAAAGGCGAACTCGTTCCAGTCAAAGTTCAGACGATTGCATTTGAGGCCCACAACCAAATCCCGAAAGCGTTTCACATCAACAGAAGTATCCGGAGCTAACGCAACCGTTATGTCGGCTACATTTCGCAAAATCTTCATCGAGCGCCTCCCGCCGGCCTATTTCGCGATGGTGATGGCCACGGGTATTGTCGCAGTGGCATGTCATGTCACAGGTTGGGAGCTGTTTGCGGGGCCGCTCCTCTATCTTAATGTGGGCCTCTATGCGTTCCTGTGGATTCTCACGGTCGTGCGGGTGTTTACGAGTCCGGGGAACATGCTCGCCGACCTGAAGGATCTCACTCGAGGTCCGGGGTACTTCACCATCGTAGCAGCCACGTGTGTGCTGGGCACGGAACTCATCGTGTTGCGGCAGGCGTACGGGCCTGGTTTGGCGCTCCTGGCGCTGGGAGGGACGCTGTGGCTTATCATCATCTACGCGGTGTTCATGAGTTTTACGGCTCTTGACCGCGACATGTCTCTCGACAAGAACATAACGGGAATATGGCTGGTGGCGGTGGTTTCCACCCAATCCGTGGCGATTCTCACGGCCTTAATGTCTGAAACCTTCGCTTCAGCGCAGCTCACAGCCCTGTTCACGGCCGTAGGGTTCTTCTTGGTGGGCCTGTTTCTCTATATGATAATTATTACGCTTATTTCGTATAGGCTCTTCTTCTTCGCAGTAGATCCGGCTACGCTGAGCCCCAGCTACTGGATCAACATGGGAGCTGTGGCCATTTCCACGCTCGCAGGCGCCACAATCCTGGAGTCCGCTCCTGAAGTGGAGTTGTTTCAGACGTTGAGACCGTTCCTTGTGGGATGCGTCCTGTTTTCCTGGTCCGTGGCGACGTGGTGGATTCCCTTGCTTGTGCTGATGGGGGTTTGGAAGCACCTGCTCCGACGCGTTCCCTTGCGGTACACGCCCGAATATTGGGGGCTTGTGTTTCCTCTGGGTATGTACACGGTGTGCACGTTCCATCTCAAAAATATCATCGGATTTGATCTTCCCGAACGCATAGCCGACGGGTTCGTTTACTTTGCGCTGATTGCTTGGAGCATGACTTTCTACGGCTTTGTGAGAAGCATTCTAGGCTCTCTGGTAGATGACGAGGAGTAATCCGAGCGTGGATTGTGATTGGCGTGAAATCGGCCAAGGGCAGAGCCCTTATGTCAGGAAATCCCCTTTCCTGTGGTGTGACCGGTCACCAGTAGTCTTCGAAATTGGTGGCTTTATCTTGTAGAGCGAAAGGGAGATTGTTCTCCCTTCCGGTTAGTGGGGCGTAAAGCCATGGCCCGCCCGGTGAACAATTACATGTAGCCCAAATCTTCGACTGCGTGAAGAAAACGATGTGTCGATCTATTTCCTAATGCGGTCGGAACCCTCGGCTAAGGTGAAACGAGAGTCGTCTCTCGTTCTCCGATAGTCTTATCAATCCACGAACTCGCTGTGCGACACAGCGTTATCTACGACGACTTCGCCCGAGCGGTGCATCGTTCCACCAACATAGGCGCAATCTACTTCGGTTAGGTATGAATTGGTTTCAAAACACGTATCGGATGCGCAGCATACTGTGCGGTTATCATTTCTGGATCTGTGGTCTTCCATGTTTCGTCCTCCTAAGTTGTGCGGAAACTACCGAAGCCGGGAATTATACGGATGTTTCCTCGGGATTTGCTGTTGCTCTAGGTGATATAATGCCACGGTCCGTGGTTCATTATGTGCGACGACTAATCTCAAATAGCACAAAGTACTCGTAGTTTTTATTTGTGTGGGATCGCCTTTCCCAGGGATCACCGCTTTCACCTAGCGATTCTATCTCCCAACCATAGATGCAAAAGCGTCCCAAAGGATTCAATCAGCCGGAAACCGGCTCCGGCGAAGAGGACTAATAGCGATGTGCTTTCAAAAAAGTAAGATGGACGGAGCTTTATTGCAAAGCAGGTTTTTCCAATCTCTTTCTAAGAAATTGTGATAATCGCCGGAAGCGGCTTTTTCTCTCTCATTGAGAAAAGCCGATTCCGACAATCGCGAAAGGTCTTGGGGAGGGATTTGGGGAGAAACTTCTTTCAAGAAAGTTTTCCCCAATATTACTTAATTGATTACGAATTGGTGCAAGGCCGGTATTCATTGAACGCAGGGTCATTCCATGCGCTTGCGTTATGAATCGCATATTTGGCGCTCACCCCGTAAAGCATATTGGATAGGAGGCCCCTTTGTAATACAATGGCGGCAATTTGTTGGAGACGCATGTGCAACCTATGGTGTATTGTTTGTGGAAGATCTCTCGGCTTCTTCACGTCACCTGGTATTCGTTTCATAATGGTTCACCAAGCTTGAGACGGCTCTGCGCTCGGTGAAGATCGGGAGTGAAGACTCATCTTGACTCCGAACCACCCCATCGTGATTCCAAGCAGTTGACCCGTTTGTGGTGAACGCTTACTTTTCGTCTCCCCAATTGAGGAGGTTTCCATGCTGGTCAAAGACTGGATGAGTGATAAAGTTATATCCATAAACGCAAGCGCAACGGTGCAAGAGGCCATCAACACCCTTATGGACCACCACGTCAGCATGCTGCCGGTCCTGGACAACGGTAAGCTGGTGGGTGTGGTGACGGATCGGGATGTGAAACACGCTTCACCCTCGGACGCATGTCTCTTGGATTTCCAAAACATCATGTACCACGTGTCGCGGGTGGAAGTGGCTCAGATAATGACCCCAGAGCCGATTACGCTAACCCCTGATTTAACCATTGAAGAGGCGGCGGAAATTCTTCTCAACAACGACATTTCCGGCGCGCCCCTCGTGAATACCAACGGTGACCTCATAGGCGTCATCACCAAGGATGACATATTTGCCGCCCTGATCGCTCTTTCAGGTCATAAGGGGACGCTTTTCGGCTTCGAGCTGGAAGACAGGCCGGGAAGCATCAAGGAAGTGACCGATATTCTTAGGCGATACGGCGGCCGTCTCGTGAGCATCGTGAGCGCCTACGAAACAAGCCGCGAGGGCTACCGAAACGTCTATATCCGGGCCTTTGATTTACTCTCCGACAAAATGGAAGAGCTGAAGACCGACCTCAAAAACACCGCTCACATGCTGTACTTCATTGATTACCAAGAAAACATCCGTGAATTCTTTGCGTAACCACTGATTTACAATGAGAGTACGCATTCCTATGAAAGTGACGACGCTTTCATAGGAACATTCTCGCCTGAGGTTCATAGGAGCGACCGGGCCTACCCCAGCCGCCGGAGCACGTCTTCGCTTCAACCCTATCTCCAAACACACCAATGGGCGCTCACCTAGAATGACAGGTCCCGTTACCTCTTTGGTCGCACATCAGAGTGAAAGAACGAGCATGGCGGCGCTAAGGCCGAACCTTCCCGAAGGACGAGGTTCGTGTTCGTCTCGATAGCCTGGGTCCCGTTCCAATCAATGGCTGAGGTGTCCGCTGTCTTTGAAATTCGATCCAGGAGGATCAGCCTGTTCCCGGACTTCCTGAAGATGATGAGTCGGTCCAGGGGAACGGGGTCGAGGGCTCCGCGCGGGGTTATTCCCGTTTCATCCACCTTGGCCGTCCGTTCCTTGGAATGCGAAGTGTCCTCGGAATAGAGGAAAAAGGCCTGGAGACTCCTGTCGCGATAGATCATCTTGATGTAGTCGTTCAGCCCGTCCACCCCCTGGAAGATCACCGCCCGAGGTGCTGATGCGCTCAAAGGCGATGCGTGCATATAGGATTGCAAGTCCAAGAAGAGGAACACCGCGCCCTGTTTCACGCCGGGGACTTGCCGCTTGATGTCGTCGCAGAACGTGCGCCGTGTCTCAGCGGCTACGCGCCAATCCACTCGTAGGCCGGCGAAAAACACGGCTGCGGTGAAGAGATACAACCCCATTAAGAACACCAGGAGCTTCCGGAGAAACCCGGTGGGCGCTGCGGCCACTAGACCCACAAGCATGAGGGCGAACCCGAATCCGGCAGAAGAGTAAACCCTGCTTTGGCTTGTGAATCCCACAGAGGCTCCGTATCCCGCAAGGATGTACGGCAAGATCCCCAGGAGAAATATTCCGAGCCCCAAGGCGCTCATGAAGAAAGGCGAATCCGTCCATTGGGGGCTGCTCTGTGCGGTTTGTCGCAGCCGAGTCGCAAGCAGGACAATGCCTCCTACGAGCAAGCCGGCCCACACGAAGCTCGAGGCAATCCCCACGTCGGATATAAGCCTCGCAGCGATCGTTTGGCTCGCGCTGGGGTCAAGCACAAACAGAACGGCGCCACGGAGATATGTCGCCGGCTCGATGAGATAAAGGCCGAATACCCGGATGTATTCCCATACCGTGGTGGGGTCCGGGATAAAGGACCGTTGGCTCACGGCGCCGCCGTGGAAGACCACTAACCGCACCCCTACATACATGAGAAACACGCCCAATACCGCAGCCCAGGCAGTGACGCCGAAGCGCTTGAGCGAAACGCTGCGTTTCCCATGCAGGTATACGGGCAGCGCAAAGGCCGGCGCAGTAAATACAAGGAACGTTGCCGTTTCATAGGTAAGGCAACTCAACAGATAGGCGGCGGCCCAGCCGAACAGCCACATAAATCTGTCGGGTCTTGCCGCCCACTGCTGCATGAGGAGCACGGACAGCCAAAACAGCGTGAGCGCCAACCTCGAGTTATCCGTGTGGATCTCGTAGGTCAACGAGGCCCATGTGGGCAAGACAAATACCAGGCCCGCCGCAAGGATCACCGCAGCCGGTCGGGTAGGCCATGCCTTTCGCACGCATGCGGTGAATAGTGCACAGGCCGCCGCGGACAATCCCAACGAGAGAAACAGGAACGCCGAGCGGTTGAAGCCAAAGGTCTCGTAAACCGACAACCAGTAAAGGCCCTCAACCGGTCGCGACGAATCCAGAGTGTAGACCCACAGCCCCTTGAGATAGCCGTTCCAGAAAGGGCGGCTGAATATCCACCAGTCATCACCCCAGAAGCCGATGTCTCCGGTGAGCCAAGTAAGAATTGCGGCGGCCCCGAGCAGGAGCCCGAATAAGGCCGCAGGTAAGGGGATTGCGGCGCTTTGGGTCCCGGGCCGGTCGATCATACCGTCACTCATCAACGCCGGCTACCACGATGCTGCTTGCCTCCGGCTGTTCCGAAGCCTGTGAGAAGCGTCGGGAGTATTTGCGGAACAGCCACAGCTCGGGTATAAGTTCCGAGATCAGCACGCCGTCATCAAAGACCCTCACAATGGAACTCTCGGACACCACCACCCCGATGGCATTGGTGGAAGCGCTTACAGCGGCCGCGGCCATGTGTCGAGCGCCCAGCCCCAGGGGAAGACTTATTCCATCGGAAAGCGCATTCAAATACCTACACGCTGATATGGTGATGCCGTCATCGGCAATGACGAAGGCGCCGTCCAGTTGCGCCAGTTCTTTAATTGTTTCCCGCATGTTCGGGTCAAAAATGGACTTCATCTCGTCGGGGTGTCCGAAAAGCGGGTCCAGTATAAGGCTCTGGGAAATACCCATTACCTTTTCGTGATCCGACACCATGAAGATCGTGCCGATCTTGCGGCCCTCGCGTCCTTCTCGTGCTATTTCAATGCCAAGCACGATGGCTTGCTCCAAGGTCTTTAAATTAACTCCTCGTTTGTCAGTGCACACTTCGCACAGGATGCGGCTGTCTTTCATAATTCATCCTTAAGTGAAACATCACATCGTACTATGTATGTGTCGCATATGCGGAAACTACAATTCCGGACCGCCCCTACGTAATACCGCTGCCTAATCAAAAAAGTACTATTGGGGAGAACCTTCTTAAAAGAAAGGATAGGTCCCAAACCCCTCTCCAAGAACTCTTGCAATGGCCGAAACCAGCTTTTATCTAGGACAAAATGCCGCTTTCGGCGATTATCACAAATTTCCTAGAAAGAGGTTGGAAAAACCTGCTTTGCAACAAAAGCTCCTCTGATCTTACTTTTGTGAAAGCACATTGGTATAATTACAAATGCGGGCGCCGTTTCTGGTGAACGGTTACCAAATTTTCTCGCAACACTAAGCGCTTCTTACCTTCACAATTGTTTCAGCTTCTTCCATAATACGTTTTCTGCGAAAGAAGTGAAACATTCCTTACTTCAAGTTCAGCCGGGGGGTCGCGAAAACGCCTCGGTCGTCGGCAGTTTTCCCCGGACGGCAAGCCGGCGCCGCTTCCATTCGGCGGCTTTCTCGGCTATGATTTTCGTAGCATTGTGTGGATGATTACTTTAGTTATAATGAGCCCAATGGGCGCCTAATTGTGGTGAACGTTTATGCTTCCTCATGGCGCCGAACCCCAATAAAAGGAGATTGCTATGACCGACATGTACTTGAAAAATATCGAATTTTCTAAAGCTATGCCGATTCTCGACATGGTGCAATACCAGTCCGGCCAAGTGGTGAGCCGCACTTTGGCCCAGAACCCAAACTTGAGCTTGACCCTCTTCGCCTTTGAAGCAGGTGAAGGATTGAATACCCATACCGCTCCAGGAGCGGCGTTTGTCCAGATACTCGATGGTGAAGCAAATATCACCATAGGTGACCAGGAGCTTGTGGTTACGGCCGGCCAAGCGGTGGCCATGCCGCCGAACGTCCCACATTCCCTGAGCGCCTCGAAGCGATTCAAGATGCTCCTTGTGGTGGTCAAGGGCGGCTGACCCGATTTCCGGAGGATTCCGTGCGCAACGACCAGATTATCCGCCAATGGAAGATACTGCGCCTGCTCGAGGCCCACAGGTTCGGCTTGTCCGTCCAAGACATCGCTGATGAACTCGAAGAAAATATCCGCACCATTTATCGGGACTTACAGGCGCTTGGGTACGCGGGTTTTGCCATCTATTGCGAGCGTGACAACGGTTCCGCGGCCTATAAGATCATGGAGGGCAAGGCGGGTCTTAAGACGCCGCCTTTTACCCTCACGGAATACATGGCCCTATGCGTATGCCGTAACCTGCTTTCCCTCATGGACGGCACCGTATTCCACGAGAGCTTCGAAGGCTTACTGAGTAAAGTCGGGTGTTCGCTCACCCCGGAGACGGCCCAAAAGCTCGAGGCCTTTTCCGAAGGGTTTTCAGCAGGGTTCGCTCCGAAGAAAGACTATTCTCAATGCAAAGACTCCATTGCGGAGGCGCAGAGCGCCATAAGCCTCCGCAAACAGGTGAGCTTCACCTATAGAGCGGCCTCAACGGGCGAAGAACGAACACGCACGGTTCACCCGTACCATATTTGGGTGATGAACGGTGTCTTTTACCTTGTCGGGTATTGCCGGCTTCGCCAAGAGGCCCGCACGTTTTGCTTTGATCGCATACGGGACCTTGCCGTGCTTCCCGATACGTTCCAGTATCCCGAGGACTTCCACATCGACGAATACTTTGGGACGGCCTTTCGCGTCATGACGGGCGAGCCCTCACAGCTCGTCATCCGTTTCTCCCCGCATGTGGCGGCTCAGGTGAAGGAGAAGATCTGGCGCCCATCCCAACAGATCACGGATCAACCGGACGGCGGAATCATCCTCACTATGCAAACGGCCGTGAACTACGAGGTCGTCTCTTGGCTACTCGGCTTCGGAGACAAGGCCGAAGTCCTCGAACCGAGTTCCCTACGCGAGCGATTGCAACGAGAGCTGCAAAAGGCCCTGGAAAGCTATTCGAGCGATACGTGATGCGTGACGGCCGGCAATTGGACACAAAACATAGGGCTTCGGTGTAGAAAGACGCCTTCCGAGCCTTGAGTCTTTGCCGGATCATAGCAATGCCTAATCAAAAAAAAGTAATATTGGGGAGAACCTTCTTGGCTGATGTTCCTGTAGAAAGCGCATAAGGGTGTAGCGCTATACTATTAGGCCGATGATACCAATATAGAGACTATTTGGAAGAGACGCCTGCCGACACCGCCTGTGGGGTTTATTGACGGGTGGACGAATACCTAATACGAATGCGCAGAAGCTTCACGCCTGGTGAACGATTATGGACCTGCTCGTCTCATTGAGGCTGTTCTCATCTTCGTACCGGTATTCAGGCACGAGCTTCTTCAGGAGTCGGCGAACTTCATCCGGTGGTGTGGAGCAGTCCATCGCATCCACGGCATATTCTATTGCGAGCTTAAGGGCTCGGAGTCCGGGCAGCGTTTGGTTAAAGATCCAGATTTTGTTGTGATTGGTCGTTTGGTAGACCTCATCATGGAAAGAGAGTTCCTCGAAGAGCTTTTCCCCGGGTCGCAAACCGATATACTGAATGGGCACGCTGCTTTCGTCCTTTCCCATCAGGGTGAGCAAGTGGCGCACGATATCCAGTATCTTGATGGGGCGTCCCATTTCGAGGACCATAACCTGGCCGGATCGCCCCATTGCGGCGGCTTGCAGCACCAGAGTCACCGCTTCAGGTATGGTCATGAAATAGCGGCGCATGTCCGGATGAGTTACGGTCACGGGACCGCCTTTGGCGATTTGATCCATAAAGATGGGGATAACACTCCCTTCCGAGGCCAAAACATTCCCGAAGCGCACGGCCAGAAATTTCGTGGAGCTTTGGGCTCCGAAAGCTTGACAGTAGATCTCGCACACGCGTTTGGTGGCTCCCATTACGCTGGTAGGATTGACCGCCTTGTCGGAGGATACGAGCAAAAACCGCGACACGTTGTGTCTATGCGCCGCAGCGGCAAGGATTCTCATACCGCCGACATTGTTCCGGAAACACTCGGCGGGGTTAAGCTCTTGAATGGGGACATGCTTGTGCGCAGCGGCGTGAAAGACCAGATCAGGCTTGTGGCGCTCGAAAGCGGTCTCGACCGCCTTCTCATCCGTAATATCGCACAAGAGCGGCGTTATGGAGTCGTGGGCCGATTGTTCGAGCAGTTTTCGGTGAATGTGAAAAAGGCCGTTCTCCGAGCGATCCATAAGGATGAGCGCGGTCGGGCGGCGGCGTAAAATCTGACGGCACAACTCGGACCCGATGCTGCCCCCCGCGCCTGTGACGAGGATGGTTTTGTCCGCTATGAGGCTCAGGACTTGTTCCGTGTCGATATTGACTTCCTCGCGCCCCAAAAGGTCGGATATGTTAACGTCCCGCAACTGAGTGAGCTGAGATCCTTCGATGATCTCGTGCAAGGTGGGGAGAGTCTTTACCACCAGATCGAGATCGCTGAGCAGTCCATAAATCCTCTGCATCTGAAGATTGTCCGCAGAGGGAATCGCCACCAGAGCGACATCCACTTGGACGCTCCTGGTGTAATCAGCGACCTGCTCTACCGGCCCCAGGATTCGTATACCGTGGACGGTCTGACGCCACTTGTTCCGATCATCATCAAAGAGCGCCATAATAAGAAGGTCGGATTCGGGGTTCCGAATGATCTCGCGGATAATCATCTCGCCTGCGTCACCGGCGCCCACTATAATGCAGGACTTCTTCACACCCGCCGGATAGCCCTTCCACAGCACTCTGAGCCTTTCCCGAACAAGGCGCAGCCCTATGCGCGCTCCACCGATCAATGTCACACTCAGAAAAAAGTTCATAAGAATGACGCCCCTTGGGACCCACCATTCTTTTCCGAACAGGGATAGCAAAAAAATGACGACGGAACTCACGAAACAGTGGATCACCAAGCTCGGCACGTCCGCTATGCCGATGTAACGCCAGTTAGTGGCGTGCCCTCTCACGAGATAGAAGACAAAGGTCTGGAGCGCGGCCACGTACGGCGCCAGCAGGAATCTTTGGGAAGCGAAGGCTGGGGGCACTTGGAAGTCGAAGCGAAAATCATAAGAGAGTCTGAAGCTGATATACGACAGTATAAATATGGCTGCGAAGAGACAGTGATTGAAACGTATATAGCGACTCAACCAACGCGCGAGATTGCGTGATTCGGAATATGCGGCGCTCAGCGTGGAGCGTAACCTAGAGTTATTCATAGGGGGCTCTGACGATCCGACAGTGTCGTAGCGACAAACCTACATCTTCCGTAGGCCGGCCAAAGCGCGTCAAGACACGCTATCCGGGCCGACCGGAAGCTGAATTCAAACACGGACTCTGTTTGAGAAGAGGCCGGATATGCGCCTCCTGGACACCTTATATTCTTACGTATCACGGGGAAAGACAATAGAAACTTCGTAACGGTTCATCGTGGAGGGGGGAACCACGTGAATTTAAGATGGAGCCGTCCGGAGGGTCTAAAAACCTTTAGCGCACCCAAAGCCTACCGAGCCTTTTTCGAAGTTTTGCATGTTCAGCGGATGAGACGAAAAATCCCGCATATAGCGCGGGATTTCATTGCTTAGCCAAGGATGCTCTTAGAGCAGCGCTCCGAAGCCGCCGCTCTTAGATGCGAATTGATTAACGGTCTGTTTAGCGAGGGTTCTCCGGTTTTTCCGGGGAACCTGCGGGACCACCGCCCATGGAAGGTCCGCCCATCGAGGGTCGGTCAACTGCGGAACGGCCGGCGTCCGTATCATTCCGCATGGCCCCGGAATCTCTTACGTCGCGGCCTTGAGGGCTCATCATACCTGAATCGCCGTGGGTCTTCATCTTGTCCTTCATCATGGATTTAGAAGCTTCACCCGCGCCCTTAGTCGAAGAATCAGTGTTCAGAGCCTTTCCGTTGGAACGGTCGTGATCGGACTTTGATTTCTTCTCGGTGTCCGCTTTATCGTGTTTCTTCTCCTTATCAGCTTTTTCCTTGTCCTTACGAGTATCCGACGAATCGGATTTTTTCGATGAAGACGTGGCGCTTTCTTTTTTCTTGGAAGAATCATCAAGGACGCCGGACTTCATATCCGTATCCGAGGTCCGTCGATCTTTCTTTGACGCCTTTTCTTTCTTTGACGCCTTTGAGGATGACGTATCGGATTTACCCTTGACGTCGATCCCGCTGTCCGGGGCATTCTGATTGACGTTTATCCTCGTTTGGTAGAAATTCGTGACGTTCGTGGACCATGTGGGAGCCGAAAAATCCGGCCATGAAGAGGTCGTGAAGCTCGGGGCTTCTCTGAGCGCGTCTTCGTTTATCCGCACCGTGTAATACTCACGGCGATCATTCGTGGAAAACACCGTCCATGGCACTGGGTAGAGTTTGTCTCGTGAACGCCGAGCTTCACCCGACAAAATTACGTATTGGACACAGCCTTCATCTGTGAGCACGATATTCTTGACTGTCCCGATCACCCTTCCTTGATGATCTTTGACCTTTTTACCAATTACGCCGTGGGAATCCCCGCGTCCGGCGGCGATCGCCGACCCTACATAGCCGCTCATCACCAAGAGAGCGACCAGTGACAATTGAACCAGCTTCTTCATGTTTGCTCCATTAGATCAATTAGGATAACCGTTCGCCGGGACCCCCGCCGGCATGTCATAGCACGTACGGGTGGTCCGGAGGAGATGAATCCGCCCTCCGGCTTTCGCAGGCGCAGAACCCGCTTATTCCCGATGTACGATTGCCGAATGAGGGCCAAAAAAATCGGCCACCTCTTTCAAGGTGACCGATTGGGTCTGATTAGTCAACAAACTCGCGATAGGAGTTATCGCTGTAAGGAGAGTAACTGTTATTGGAATAGCCGCTGTATGGGTTACGATCCCGATAGACATAGCCTCTATTATACGAACGATAGGGGGAACCATAATATCCATTGTACGCATACGGGTTATTGCCGAAGTACACACCGCCGCCCGGTACACCCAAGCTGAGGCCGAAACCGGATCTCGCCGCATCGGCCGAGCCGAATGATCCCAAGGTCAACATAAGCGCCATCAAACTCGCTACAAATAAAGATTTATACATACCTAATTACCTCCGATACTATTTTAGTTGTGATCATGCGCTATTTTCGCATTTTTTCATCGTATTCATTCACCAGGCTTGGGGCGGTTCCACCGGTAAACTCCGGATGGGAGACTTATCTTCTCTGGGGACCGCTCCATCATGATTCTGCATGATCGGCTTAATCATGGTGAACTGTTACATTCCGTTAATTAGTACACACGTATCATATACGATCACAACCGCTGTATAACGAACAATAATCACCCAGGAAGTGGTGTCAACCTTAGAAACCATATAATTTGGGTTCATCCGACAAGTGCGTACCTGGTTGAGTGCAGAGCATAGATTTTGAGCATAAAAAACTGCTTGTCTCGGAATCCATACGCTTGTCTCTGCATAGTTTTGATTTTGTTGTTGGTTCCTTCCAGTGGACCGGTTGAG
>JBBRBO010000072.1:0-19747 GCA_038205805.1 Desulfomonilales bacterium | reverse complement strand
TTTTAAATGGCCGAAACCGGCTTTTCTCAAGGAGAAAAAGCCGCTTTCGGCATAGTAAACATTCTCAGATAGACGTCGAAAAAACCTACCTTCCCAAAAAGAGTCTTCACCAATGTTACTCGTTGGAAAGCACTTTGGTATTAAACATTCTTTCATAGTAGTTAGGGAAACCTGCTCTTACATAAATGTCCTTCATCTATATTCCTCGTTCGACAGCACATTGGTATAAGAGGGCCGACAGTCATAGCGCCGTGAATAAAGCGCAGTAGGACGTCATGAAATAATCCTCACGGGCGTGCGTCAAAAATTCGTTTGAATACCGACACACAACCCGAATACCGGGTCAATAGCCGGGTTATTGTTATGTACGGGATTCAGACGGCGCCGTGATCTTTTGTCTGTACTTCGATGGAGGCAGTGAACGAAAGCTTCAGATAAAAGATTTGGATAAACAATACTGCAAAGTTCACGCGACGTGGGAATTTTTTATACCCCCTGAAGAAGGCTCATCTGAATTGATGTAGTGCGTTTGTCGGCAATCTCAATATACTCGTCATTTAATTCTATACCTATACAATGTCTCCCCAGCTCTTTTGCCACGATGCCGACGGTCCCGGCGCCGTAGAAAGGATCTAGCACTGTGTCTCCGAGACGACTGCCGGCGAGGATGCAGGGACGCACTAAGGCTTTAGGGAAAACGGCGAAATGAGCTTCCAGACAAGGCTCTGTATTAATAGACCACACGGTTCGCTTATTTTTCACTCCGGCGCCGTTACTTGCAGGCTCTTTAATGGCATTTTGGTCAAAAAAGTAACGTTCCGACTTGCTGAAGAGAAACAGATATTCATGGGCGACGGTGAATCGGTCTTTGACGTTCTCCGGCTGACAATTAGGTTTGTGCCAAATTATATCGTTGCGCAAATACCAACCATCCCGTTGGCATGCCAAAGCGACTAGCCAAGCCACTCCGATTAAATCTTTCTTTTTTAGCCCCGGCGGTGTGGGTGGACGATAAGATATTGCGCGTCCCTTATTTTTATCATCCTTTTCTCTCCACTTTCTCCCCCCGGAAGTGTAGGTATTCCCTATATTAAGCCAAAAGGTTCCGTCCGGTTTTAGTACGCGCCGCACATCACGAAAAACACTCACCAGTATATCAATATATTCTTGTAAGTCCGGTTCCGCTCCAATTTGGTTCTCTGTGCCGTAGTCTCGCACTCCCCAATAAGGAGGAGAAGTTATAACACACTGAGCGGACTCACTGGGTAATGTGCGCACGATGTCTCTTGTGTCTCCTTTGAGCACAAGAACCGGTTCTTTTTCTGGAAGAGACTTTTTGTTCATATCTCTGCGAAGCTCAGTAAACTTCATGGTAGGCGCTCCATACTGGGGCAAAGCTCGTTAGGTTTCACTTTCGAAGCAAATCGATAAGCCAACGTAATGTTTCAGCCTAGAGATTTTCGCAATTGTTTACCGGGCTTGAGGCGGCTCTGCGCCCGGTTAACAATTACCTCTTGCTTTGGTCTACGAAACGCTCTCCCCTTCTCTATGGCTACTTGCCGGCCGGCGACACCTTCACCATCTTGCCGGGAATCGAGCCGTAGATGTCCGGCTGGTACATGAGAGAGATCCTCGATCCCCGCATGAGGAACTCGCCTGCGATTGCCGCCCGCGCCAAGTACGTGTACTTGTACGATCCCCCGTGGGTGCGGTCCTTGAACACGCGAACGCCGTCGTCCCGGATCTCCTGGTGAGAGGGGATGAACAGGCCGCCGAAGTAAAGCGCTTCATCATCGGTCTTGTTGTCCGCGTCCACGCCTTCGGTCTTCAATTCCGTGTTGATGGGAACGAGCCCCGCAGGGACCGGATCTTCAAGGGCGATGTACTCATACAGACGGCGGCCGTCCCCTTGTAGATCCACGTTCAGGGTAACGCGCACCACATCACCTACCCGAATCTCCTCGGCGCCGTTCAGGTTCTCGATTATCTTGCTGATCCCGAGGGTTCGTTCGCCGGCCGCCTGTTCGGGGGCCGATGGATACACAAGGGTCAACGTGTAGTTTATCAAATCTTTGGAATCAGCCTTAATGGTGATTAGCGGAGCGGCCATGAGCGCCTTGGCGTCCAGTTCAATGTCCGCCGACGCATCCGACATGGTCACATCCGTGGTCTTGTCTCCTTGGATGACGGTAAGCTTCTTCGTCTTTCCGGCGGCCATACGTTTGCTTTTGTAGTAGTCACTGAGCGCAAGCAAACACCAACTGGAGTCCGCAGTGGAATTCCATCTCCCTTCGGGCTTGAGGCCGCGAATGAGCATACCCGCCCACGTGTCGAGCTTCGCAGTGGGAGCGCCGGTCTTCAGACCAGCCAGGAGCGAAACCGCAATCTCCCGAAATGACGAGTTATTGTAGTCGTCACGCTTGGGATCATACTTCACGTCAAACTCGGACATGGACTTCTTGAGTTCCTTGCGCGGCGACGCCTTCATGGCTTGGGCGGCAAGCACGAGAAACGCCTTGCCCTCGTACCCGATCTTGTCCCAGCGGTCTAGGAAGGTGTCCAGTTCATCGACAGAGAGCCTATCCGTGAGGGCAAGCTCATACACCGCCAATTCCCGCGCCCATGTATGATACGTGTCATTAGGGTCCCCGCCCTTGAAGAGCCGTTCCCGGACGAAATTCATGGCCTTGTCCAAACGATCCTGAGGCACGGTGAACCCGGTTTTTTGGGCGTTGAGCAACGCGAAGGTCGCATAGAGTGAACCCCACCAGCTCTCTTCCAACTGACCGGGCCAATAGCTGAAGCCGCCCTCTGCGAGCTGCATGCTCAGTATGCGATCAATGCCGCTCTCCACGAATGTATTGACCTTATTCACGTCCACGCCGGGGAAAGCGCCGTCCTTGGCGAGTTCCCGTATACCCAAGAGCGGGATGACCCCGGAACTCGTTTGCTCGATACACCCATAGGGATAGTGCATGAGATACGCGACAACCGGCGCCAGCCTCACCCACGGCGTGCGACTGACGGAGAGCCTTGCCTTGAGGTCCATGGGCGTAAGGGCGTCGGCGTCCAAGTCGGCCAAATAGCCGGGGAATTCCGCCTTGACGTGTGTTTCCTGTGTGAAGTCGCCGGCCTGTATTCGCGTGATCGGCGGATACTTCGACAGAACCGGGATACTCATCTCGATTTCGTCGGTAAACGACGCCTTATCCGTCTTGAGCGAGCCCTGGAAGGTGAACACCGCCTTCTCCACTCGATCCTTCATGTTCGTAAAGGCCGATAGAGATGTGTTGGCGAAGGGATCGAGCACCGTTTCCCCGCGCTGAAGATCCAACGACAGCCCGCGGCCGGCCGTTGCTTCCACCTGGGCGGTCCCGATGTCCGGTGTCTTGTTGGAGAGGGTCACCGGGAATTGCGCTTGATCGCCCACCACGAGGAACCGAGGCGGCGAAGGCGTGAGGAAAAATTCCTTTGTGACCACCATGTTGCGTTGGGTGGAGGCGAATCCGGCCGTCTTGTTGCATGCCACGGCAAAGATGCGATAGGCCGTGGTGGTGTCGGGCAGCGTGAACTCGACCTTGGCCAGCCCATCAGCACCGGTCACGATTGCGGGATTGTAGTAAGCCACGGGCCGGAAGTCCTTGCGCAAACCAGGCCCAACATCGGCAAGACCACCTCCGCCGCCCGTGAGGGGCTTTGTGGCGATCAATCGCATGAGATCCTGGCTGATGAGGTCCAGGCGTAAGTCCCCCTGAAAGACCGCAAGGGGCAGATCAAACTTCGTCAAGCTCGAGAGGTTGGGTGTCCTGTACCGGGTGAGCGCCAGAATCGCCTCGTCAACTACGCACAGGGCGACCTCTGCAGAGGCTCCGGCGCCGTCCTTTCCCGTTACCTTAAGGCTGACGGAAGCGGGCTCGCCCGGTCTACCCTTGAGTTCGGGGTTCTCGGGAGCTATTTCCACATGCAACGTGGTGTTCTCATTGCGAATGGAGAGATCCGTGTACCCATAGTATACAATGGGGGCTTCGCCGTCCGATTGGCTCATGTAGACGGGATACCCTTGACGACCGCTCGGCGCCAATACCGACACGTAGACATTCGGCTTGTAGGCGTCCTTGATGGGGAAATTGAACACCCCTGCGCCTTTCTCCGTGCGCACAAGGGCGTACTCCAGGACACCGCCTTTTTCCAAAGTTACGAGGCATTTGTCCGTTGGGCGTGGAGTCCGAAACCGCACCTGGGCATCATCACCCGTTTTGTAGGTCTTTTTGTTCGAGGTCAAGAGAATCTCGGCCTTTGTGACCAGCTCCTGGTCTTCATTCTCTCGTCGAGAGATATTCGACCAACCCACGGTGAACACGGCGCGGCCGGCAAAGGCCGCATCGTTCTCTTTGTAGATCACGTCTACAAGGAAATCCCCGCCGTTGCTGAATGCGATAGGGATAAAGCCGCGGCCGTTCGTGATCGGCTGCTGAGACGTGTAGCTCTTGATCCAGCCGTTTTCCCAATTCTGTTTGACTGCGCCGGTTTCATCACGCTTGAGTGAGTAGAAATATTCCTTATTCATGAATACGGCAGTGACGGTTCCGGAGCCCACGGGTTTGCCGGCCGCGTCGATGACCACGAAGCCCAAATCCCCTGTATACCCTGATTCCACCTGCTCCGGATGGTTGGCGATTCCGACCCTGTAATTGGTTTTTGGGGTGTAGGTCTCGACCCCTGTGGCGGGCTCACCGTCCACATCCAATATGGTCGCCGAGATCTTCACGCCGTACGCGCCGGTCATGAGCTTGGAATCGAGCGGCAACCCGAACGTGAGTTTACCGGCCGCGTCCAGCATCGCCTCACCGGATTCCAGGAACTCGGCCTCCTTCTCCTCGTTGCCGAAGGTGTACCCGTCGTATCCGGGGACTCGGGTATCCGCGGGGACCAACATGGCTTTCCAACGCACTTTTGCGTTCTTCACGGGGCCGCCGGTGTAGTACCGGCCTTCCACATCGATCTCGAGGTACTCCTCATTGATCTGAACGCCCACGTATCCCGTTTGTTCACGTTGCGTCGGCTTCATGGTCATGTTGACGAAGTGCCGGATTTTCTTGAATTCCTGGACGAGAAAGGTCTGGGTGAAGGAGTCTTGTTTCTTGTCGGCTCGTGTGATGGTCGCCTTGATGGTGTACGTGCCCACCGCGAAAAAGGGCTTCAGCTCGAAGGTGTCGTAGCAGGAACCGAACTCTCCCAGGGCGAAATCCTTGCTGTAGACCACATCGTCTCTGGGTGAGGTGATCTGAACATTCACCGCGTCCCCTTTAGGCGAGACGATGCCGTCGTTGTAGGCCCGTGCCGTAAACTTGAAGTGCACGGATTCACCGGGCTTGTAGACCCCGCGTTCCGTGAAGATCACGCCCGTGCGAAACTCGGGTTTGTCCTTGATGTTCGCTGTTTGCGTGACCGAACCGGGTTTCAGCTCATTGGAGGGGATTCTCATGCCCGAGGAGTCCGTATCCGTGGCTGCGACGACCCAATCAACATCTCCGGCCTTTAAGGGGATTGTTTGGAGGTGGAGCTTGCCGGTTTTTTCCAGGCGGACGCTGGGGAAGCTTTGCCCTGATTGGACCATAAGGACGCCGTCATTATTCGTATTCCCTACAAAGAACCTGTGGTCCTTCCGATCCCGCAGCATGATGGATACGCCTGGGACGGGCTCGCCCGTATGGAGCGACGTCACCCACACCAGGAGCGTCTTTTCCGAAATTTTGTACGAGATCGCCAGGTCCGTGACCTGCAGCAGCTTCGCCTTGTCGCTCTTCCACTTTGATTCGGTGTCGCTGAGGCTCAAGAGCCAAGCGCCTCCCATATCCGGGTTTTTGCGAAAGCTCAGGGGCAGTGAGTACGCAAGGGTCTTCTCTTGGGATTCCGGCGCGAAAAAGACCTCGGTGTCTTGCCCTGTGGAGAAGAAACGGGACTCCAGTCCTGCGGTTTGGGCCTGGGCTTTCAGGTCCTGGGCCTTGCGTTCCATTTCCGCCGGATCGGTTTCCTTTGCCTCGGGCAGCAGATACGCCGGGATTTGGAACAAACGAGATCGAAACTGAGGAAGATTGGAGATCGCCAGGGGAAGGAGTTGCCTCCCCTTGAGTTCCACTACGGATCGAGTGGTCTTGAACTCGACATCGGCTTTTATGCTTGGGCCGGTGAAGTCATACTCGTATTTCTTGAGGGTTACGCTCTTATCCGTGAGCTTAAGCGGCGCCACATGCAGCATATATTTCTTGTCCGGGAGGAAGTCCCCCCGCGCCATGATCCAATTTCCTTCGGAGTAGACACTGAGGTTCGGGACCGCCGGCGTTATCGAGATAGCCTTCATCACATCCCGTGGGGTAAGACGCTGGGAAAACTGTAATCGGACTCCTTTATTTTTTGCCGTCTTGAAAAAAGTGGTGGCCTGGTTGACCGACACGGGCCGGGATGTGACGAATTTTTGAACGAAGGTCTTCTGAAGGGTCTTTCGGCCTGTGATGTCCGTGAGGCCTTTGTCGATGGTGATTTCCACCGTGCCTGCGCCTTTGCCCCGTTGCGCCGGCACGATGACGAAGGCCTTCGGGGACTCCTCGGTGATCTCCTGATATGCTTTTGAGAGGATCTTGAACTCCACGGCCGAGCCGTCAACGGTCACTGTGGTGAGCGCCTCGAGATTCGCGGGGAAGACCGCATGGTTGAACAGGAGGCCAACGGCCCAATCCCATTTGTCTTCTGTGTCTCCTTCGCGGGACACATCCCTCGTTCCATGAACCGTCAGATGTTCAGTGGATGTGGCCTCTGCAATCCCATACGCGAGCAGGCCGGAAAGAATAAGGGACAACACCAAGGAGATCGACCAAATCCGACAGAGTGACCGGTTCATGAGACTTCCTTTCACAGCGTCAAGGCATTCGCAAAGCAAAATGGTATCACACACGGTTTATGGGAGGAAAAGACTCGTCTGGTCTCCCCGTTAGCTCTTGTCACTCTAGGTGGGTGAGTGAAGCCGGGTATACATGTACGATTATACACCAAAGAAGAACACACGAACACCTGTTGCGGCTCGGTCTCCAGCTTGCTCTTTGGGGAAGCGTTTGATAGCGTGGAGCGACGGAACGTTCGCTTGAAGGGAGACCCCCACATGCCGACGAAGTTACTCTACTTGGCCCTGGCCGGCTCAATGGGAACGCTTGCGAGGTACGGGCTCAGCGGGCTCGTGCATCGAATCAGCGGGGCGGCCTTTCCCTGGGGGACTCTCGTGGTGAACGTTACGGGATGCTTCTTAGCGGGCTTGCTGTGGACTCTCTTCGAGAGCCGTTGGCCTGTTTCAGGGGAAACCCGCGCCACGATCTTGGTGGGATTCATGGGGGCCTTCACGACCTTTTCCTCACTTATCTTGGAATCTAGTCACCTTTTGCGCTCAGCGGAATGGTTCTTTGCGGTCGCAAACGTGACCATGCACACCGGTCTGGGGTTCGTAGCGGTATTCGCGGGTATTGCTCTCGCTCGAATGATATAAGCATAGGAGGCGGGAGAAACCCTCTTGTGAGAAAGGCGGACTCGCCAACCCTCGAAGGCGGCGGCGCACGATGTTCGGCAACACGATCAGACCTATTTTAGAAAACACATCTGTCCGGAACTCCAGGCGCTTCTCCTTGTAACCTCGTTATCCGAATCGGAGGCTCTCTGAAATGAAAACACTGCTCGTCGGAGGTAGCGGCTTTGTGGGATCTCACCTCACTCCGTTCCTTGTGGAAAAAGGCTTTGACGTAACCATCATGGCGAGACACCCGGATCGAGGACCAAAACCCCCTCCCGAGGTGAAGACCCTGGCCGCGGACGCAACTAAACCTGGGGAATGGCAGTCACTGGTATCTACATTCGATTTCATCATCAACCTTGCCGGTGTTTCCGTGTTCAAGAGATGGGATGAGGCATACAAGAAGCTTCTCAGAGACACGAGAATCCTCACTACGCGCAATGTGGTGGACGCGATTCCCCGTGACGCCGGCAGGAAGATCACCCTGATCAATACCTCCGGAGCAGGGATTTACGGCGCTCCAGGGGATGAAGAGCTTTCCGAGAGTTCCCCTCAAGGTTCGGACTTCCTTTCCCATCTCGCTCGAGACTGGGAAGCGGAAGCGTATAAGGCCGAAGAGAAGGGGGTCAGAGTGCTTACTACCAGATTCGGGATTATTCTGGGAAAGGGCGGCGGCGCTCTTACTCAGATGACCCTGCCTTTCAAGTTTTTTGCCGGGGGGCCTATTGGTAGCGGGCGTCAATGGGTTCCCTGGATGCACATCAAGGATCTCTGTCGAGCCGAACTGTTCCTCATAGAACATGAGAATATTCGAGGCCCCGTGAACTTCTCCACTCCCTTCCCCGTCAGGAATGTAGACATGGGCAAGGCGATTGGGAAAGCGCTGGGAAGACCATCGTTCATGCCTGCGCCCGCCTTCATGATTAAGCTTGTGTTGGGTGAATTTGGATCCGTTATCCTTGAAGGTCAGCGAGCGATTCCGAAGGTCCTCCTGGACAATGGTTTCCGGTTTGAATTTCCTACCATTGACGAGGCGTTAAAGGATCTCCTGTAGACGATTTCTCATAGGAGGCCGCGTTCTCGGGAGAACTGGAATCAGCTATGGATCAGTTGCTCATTGCGAGACACGTGTTTGACTTCGGAATCGTGATCGTAGTTTGGTTGGCTCAAACGATTATGTACCCCGGCTTCGCGCGCATCGAGGAGAGTGTCTTTATCACGTGGCATCGGACATACTCAAGGCGCATAGCGGTCTTCGTGATTCCATTGCTGTGCGGCCAAGCAATCCTTACCGGGACTATGATCTATTTGAGCGCTTCCTTCCTCAATATTCTTTCGGCCGCGCTGATTTGCCTGTGCTGGGCGTCCACCTTTGGGCTTTCCGTGCCCTGCCATGCTCGACTTCAACGTGACGGCAAGGATCTGAAGGTTATCCGGAAGCTCGTTCGGACGAACCTGATACGAACCATCTTATGGACCGCGGTTTTCTTGATCGGCGTTTTGCAGCATTACCGTTGCTAAACCCGATCCGGAGCAGCCGACCGACCAGCTTCAACCGACTGATACCAATACATAATCACGGAAGTACTATTGGGGGAGATCTTTTTGCAAAGGTTCTCCCCGGTATTTTCTCCCTCTGAATGCGACGCTGCGGTACCCGTACGCGCTCGTACGCGTACCACCACCGTCGTAAGGCTCCAATTTCCGAATACAGGGCTTTTTCATGGCCGAAAGTGCTCCATTTTGGAGCACAAATTACAGGTAGGTCATCTCGATATCAGCTTGGCTATGATTGACTTTGAAGGGCTTTTTACGTTATTGCTTTACAGGGCCATTTTTCTGATCTAAATTAGTACTTATACGGTCACGAATCTTAATTTAAACCAACCTTTTTTCGCTAACATTCAAGCAGGGGTCCATTTCAACCGCTCTCATTTTGATCGGGAGAGTGGTTCGTGGGAGAGGAGTCTATAATGAAATCGTTCTACCCGGTTAGCCTCAAGGAATACTGCCGATGCGCTTCAAACGAGTACTTTCGGCGCCGTCAATTTTTTGTAAGAGTAGGTTTTACCTAACTTCTTTCTCAGGAAGTTTAATCTTCGCCCAACCAAGGTATTTCTCCTTGAGAAAGCCGGTTTGGGCCATGGTAAAGTTCGTATGAAAGTCCGACAAATGACATGTGCGTCTATGCGCTTACATCCGCTCGTTGTGACGACCGGTCATGGTCGGTCTTGGAGAGGGTTCGAGAGCGGCCTTTCTTATCCGAAGGTTTTCCCCGATGCTATCTCATGAATCGGGCATTCGTATGAGATTATCGTCACGATCTTAAGAGTCTTTCTGATGCGGGAGGATAATGAGAATGGAGAGAAAAAGAGTTGAGCCCGGACCTGGACAAGAATCGGTTTGGGATTACCCGAGACCTTCTCGGATAGAAGATACTTCAAAGCGGATACGAGTGATTTTCAACAACGTCCGAGTGGCGCAATCCACCCGTGCGAAACGAGTCCTCGAAACGAGCCATCCACCGATCTACTACATCCCGCCTGAAGACGTGGCCCATGAGTGGCTACGTCAAACGGAACGGACATCATTCTGCGAATGGAAAGGCAAGGCAACCTACTTTACGGTGGAAATAGAGGGTCGCATTGCGGAAAACGCCGCGTGGGCTTATCCTCGGCCTGTGCCTTCTTTTGAGGCTATAAAGGATTATGTTGCTTTCTACCCGAGCAAGATGGACGCCTGCTATGTGGGAGATGAGCTGGTATCCGCCCAACAGGGTGATTTCTACGGCGGATGGATCACGAAGGACATTGTCGGCCCGTTCAAAGGAGAACCGGGGACCGGTTTCTGGTGAGCGCTTGATGAGTTTTGATTATAACGGAGCCTTCATCAGCGCATCGAGCAGCACCAAGCTTCACGTTGTGTACGGAACCCGTAATGGCCGTTAGAAAAGGGGAAACACGTAATGAAAATACCTCTGGAAGCGTCATTGCTGCGTATCTTCATAGGGGAAAGCGACAAGGCCGACGGACGGCCGCTGTATGAGGTTATCGTGCGCGAGGCCCGCGCCCGCGGTCTGGCAGGGGCCACCGTCCTGAGGGGCTTTGTGGGCTTTGGAGCGAACAGCCGCATCCACTCATCCAAGGTGCTGCGGCTTTCCGAAGATCTCCCCGTCATTGTGGAAATCGTTGACGAGGAGAGCAAGATCGAGGCCTTTTTGCCCCGCATGGACGAATTAGTGACCGAGGGGCTGGTGACCCTGGAGAAAGTCCGGGTCATCCTCTACCGACATACCCCTATCGCTTAATATCAATGCCGGATCAAATAAGTAATATCGAGGAGAACCTTCTTGAAAGAAAGGCTGGGTCCCGAACCCCTCTCCAAGAACTTTCAAAATTACCGAAACCGGCTTTTCTCAAGGAGAAAATACCGCTTTCGGTAAATTGTAACTACTCTTAGATCAACGTTAGAAGAACCTATCTTACAAAGGTAATCTTCACCAATGTTGCTTGCTTGAAAGCTCACCGCTATGAAGCGTGGCTTTCGCAAGTGATTCACAGGGGTTTCGCCAAGAGCTGCTTCACCTTGATGTCGAAAAACCGATCCGAAGAGTGGGCCTCGATGAGGGCCACTGTGTCGGCGCCACGACCGGTGCCCGCCACTGCGATGACCTCTTCGTCTTCGGGGATGAGTCCAGCGTCACAGGCCTCGGCCGTGATCTCCACGGTTACCTTAACCCCTTGGGAAAACATGCGGAGAGTCAGGGCTACGACGTACTGGGCCGACACTCCCTGAAATTTCTTCATGAGAGCGCCCTCGATCCCACGAGTAAGAATAGGCCCGGTGTAGACCTTCACGCCAAGCTCCTGGAGTTCTCGGCGAATGTCGGGGGTCAATTCATCCTTGTTCGGCCCGAGATAGCCCACATTGTGGGTCACGGCGACCAAATTAATGTCTTTACCGTGAAAGCGTTTACCAAAGGCAAGGGCCGTGTCACCGCCGGTTGTGGCGACGACAATGTGTTTACGGCCTTCGGAGACTAAACCCTCAACGATTTCAATGCACCGTTGTGTGTTGTCACGACCTGGTTTTTCAAAGTATTCAACCTGACGTATCATCATAACCTCTCATCTCGATGTGCTTTCAAAAAAGTAAGATCGGCGGAGCTTTTGTTGCAAAGCAGGTTTTTCCAGCCTCTTTCTAAGAAATTTGTGATAATTGCCGAAAGCGGCATTTTCTCTTTGAGAAAAGCCGGATTCGGAAATTGCAAAAGTTCTTGGAGAGGGGTTTGGGGCATAAGCGCTACCTTTAAGTGGAAATCATTACGGATTTTGAATTACCGGTTTTAATGATGTCAGGTAGTTACAACTCTTAAGTTAACGCCTATGGGGGTTTGGGGCGAAACTTCTTTCAAGAAGGTTCTCCCGAATATTATTTTTGTGATTAGCTTTGGTATCAGTCATCGGTTTTGTAGGCGCAGAGTTCTCCGCACATGGAGCAGGTCTCGTGGTCCGCTTGGCATGTGCGGCTGCGGATCTCTTGGGCAAGCCGCGGGTCAAGGGCGAGTCGAATTTGTTCTCCCCAGTCACGTTTCTTGCGAGCGCGGCTCATCTCGGCGTTCCATTCCCAGACGCCGGGTCGGCGTCGCACGATGTCCGCCGCATGCCCGGCCACTCGTGCGGCAAGCACTCCCATGCGCACATCTTCGACCCCGGGGAGCCCCAAGTGCTCGGTCGGAGTGACATAGCACAGGAAATCGGCTCCGGCCGCTCCTGCGATGGCGCCGCCTATGGCCGAGGTAATGTGATCCAGACCGGGCGCCACATCCGTCACCAAGGGACCGAGGACATAGAACGGAGCGTCGTTACACAGCCTTTTCTGGAGCATAATCTGAGCGGGTATTTGGTCCAACGGAACGTGTCCCGGCCCTTCGATGATGGCCTGGACGCCCTTTGCGCGAGCTCGCCTACAGAGGTCCCCAAGGACAATAAGCTCCTCGACCTGAGCCCTATCCATGGAGTCCGCCAGGGCTCCGGGACGTAGGCCGTCGCCTAAACTGAGGACCATGTTGTACTGGCGACAAATGTCCAGAACCTCGTCATATTGCTCGTAGAGAGGGTTTTCCTTACCGTTGGATCGCATCCATTTCGCCAGAAAGCTGCCGCCGCGACTAACGATTCCGCATACCCGAGGTTGCGCGTCGAGATGCGCCAAGACGGATAGAGTTACACCACAGTGGACCGTGACGAAGCTGATGCCGTCTTCTCCGTGGAGTCGGATGGCGTCAAGCATTTCGGCGGATTCCATTTTCTCGCCGCCGTGACCTCGTCGAACGGCGCCGACAATGGCCTCATAGATCGGCACGGAACCAACGGGCGCCGGGGACTCAGCCACGATCTTGCGTCGCACGGAACGCAGATCGCCGCCTGTGGACAAATCCATCACCGCGTCCGCGCCGGCTTCCACGGCGGCGGCAAGCTTGCGCAACTCCAAGTCCTCGTCGTAGAGATCCCCCGAGGTGCCGATGTTGGCGTTTACCTTGATGCGCAGACCTTCGCCCACCGCAACGGGCGATCCTGAAGGTCCGGGCTTGAAAATGGCCGTTCGGCCGGCCTCGAAACTCTCTGCAAGCCGACCGGGATCAACACGCTCGACGGCCGCTATTTCTTTCAGGAACTCTTTCAATTGTATCTCCAAGTCGGGCTCCGCAGGGTGGGCCGACATCTTGAGGAATGGTTTGCTCGGCATATTCGACAAGGGGCAAAATGCCATGACGTTTCGTGAACGCCCGCGCCGCATTTACAGACGTGAACGCCTGCCGGCTGCAGCGGACTACTCCCGGCGCTCGCCCAGTTTGATTCCCGTATCCTTCTGCAAGCGCAGGAGCGCCACCTCGATATTGTAATCCCGGATATTCAGACCCTTAGAGAGGGCGACGATTTCCCCGTCGTCCACGCCGATCTCCATGGCCATGATCTCCTTGGCCTGCTGCAAACCCGCAAGGTTCACCGGGAAGCCCGACCAAAGGTTCCACGAGCGAAAATACACCACCCAGTGCAGTTTATTATCCATGATGCGGGTGTCCACGAGCCGTAAACAGGGGGAGGAGCCGTCCTCGTGATCGTAGAAGAAGATGTCTTCGGGACGCCCCACTTCCATGCACATGCGGTTGGTTCTGGGTCCGTGCGCCTTGTAGTAATCTATCACATACTGCCACGCGGTTTGAAGCCGCTCACCATAGGTATAATGCTCGTTGGGCGCCCTCTCGGCGGACAAGAGATAGGACATGTATTCCGAGAGATACTTCTCGTCGGCCACGGGCGGCAGGTTCAGGTGTTCCGGGATTTGCGGGAGCAGCGGCCGCGCCCCAGGGTGCTTGATGTGAATCATCGCCATATCGAACTCGATGCGATCCGCGCCTGGGTTCGAGCCGGTTTCCACCGTATAGCGTCGAGCAGCGCCGTCGGGTTTGCGGGATTCCTCGATGAGCGTGTACAGACATTGGAACCATGCGTCGGGGATTGTGGTCGCTTCTATGTATATGGGTTTCATGGTAGTTTCCTAGAGAGTCGCCGTGGTAAACACCCGCGCAACGCGTCGGCGCTGAGATCGGCCGTCGAGCCGTGTACGCCAAGTATAATACAGAATCCTTCCTTATGGGAAAAGAACCTCATCCGGATCGCCGCTTCCCGTGAATAACGTCGGCCGGATTGACGGAAGAGGGCGATTTTGAACGATAAGACCATCGAAGATCGCACACCCGAAAAAGATCCGGCCAATCCCCCCACGCAGGGGAATTGGTTTAAACGACGAGTAATCGGACCATTCATCGGTTCCGTAAACGAGCCGTGGTACGACGCTCGAGGCGTGGCCGTAGGATTGTTTGTGGGATTGGGCGTCCCTGTCGGGCTCCATACATTACTTATGGCCTTGATGCGGGTGATGTTTCGGTTCAACTTTGTAATGGCCTACGCCGTGACGTTTCTCAACAATCCTTTTACCATTATCCCGCTTTACTACGGTTTTTACGTGCTCGGGTCCGTGTTGCTGGGACAAGAAGCCGCCATGAGCGTGCACGCCTTCGAAGAATTGATGGCGCCTGTGCTCCACGCTCAGCGCTTCTGGGAAGCTGTTCGGGAGTTTTTGAGTCTCGGCGGAGAGCTGCTTATTCGATGGACGGTGGGCTCGCTGGTCTTTTCCGGGATTGTCACTCCGTTGGGGTACATGGGATCCTTTTGGCTTTTTAAGCGACGGCGGCTGAAAAAGGCTAAGGCGGTGGAGGAACACTACGAAGACATCGCCGCAAAGGTAGACCAGGAAAGGCCCCCGCTCTCGGAGAAGTAAGAAACGGGAGAATCGTCTTGAGGAAACCCCCCAACGCACCTTTGCGGTGAAGTGAAGCCGGTGTACTATTTCGACCATCCGTCCAGACCGCCAAGGCTATGGAGTCCACTATGGATACAGTTTTCTTGATACTGGCCTTCCTCGCAGGCGCCGGAGGCCCTGTGCAAGCCGGGGTGAATGTGCAGCTTCGCGCTTGGACAAAAGACCCGGTCTTAGCCGCGATGATTTCCTTTGCCGTCGGGACGCTTGCGCTGCTGCTGTATGCGCTCATCTTTCGTATACCGACGCCCGATGTGCGATACATCCGTGACGTGCCGTGGTGGGCCTGGACCGGTGGAATCTACGGCGCTTTCCTCGTTGCGGTCTCCGTGGTGCTTGCGCCCACCCTGGGAGCGGCGACACTGATGGCCCTCATCGTGGCGGGTCAGCTCACAGGCGGGTTGCTGCTGGACCATTTCGGCGTGCTGGGGTATCAAACCCATCCCATTACCCTTTGGCGATTAGTAGGCGGCCTGTTGATCGTATGCGGGGTCATTATCATACGGCGGTTCTGATTCGGGTTTGGGCTTGGCCTCCAATCTCTTACCGACTATACTGAACCCGGCGTTGCGCATCATTTCGATCCGATATGCGGCGTCAAACTCACCCACGGAGGTATTCATGTCCACTCCCCATTGGCCGGATATACAAAGGATTCTCGACGAGAGCATGCGCAGATGGGAGGAAACCAACGGCCGCTCCCCCAAAATGAGCCGAGTACATGACGGCCCCATCGGATGGTCCACCAAAGAGCAACTGTTGAACTCCATAGCCTATGGACTTCGCCTGATAGCTGAGGACAAGATCGGTGTGGGAAAGGCGGAAGAAACCAATCTTGTGAAGATACTCAGGCGCAGTATAGGCGGGTGGCGGAGAATGCCCTCCAGAGGGCCGTTTCTGCCCGATCAGGACATCAACACCATCGCCGAATGGATCGACGCCGGCGTTCCGGATTGATACCAATGCGTAAGCAAAGAAGTACTATTGGGGAGAACCTTCTTTGCAATAAAAGCTCCACCTATCTACTCTTTGTTAAAGCACATCGGCATACGTTGCGCTTCAGCGAATACTGATTGCGGGCGAACGTAGTCATAATGCCGCGCCGTCTCCTCCGTCCCGCGGTTTTTGATCTTGTAGTAAGATAACTGATTCCCGATACCATCACGGAAAGCACGAGGCGCCTCTTTCCCTATGCCGTCCAGTTATACTTCCGGTGAATTCCTGGGCCACCCTAAGGGCCTGTTTGTTCTATTCTTCACGGAAATGTGGGAGCGATTCTCCTATTACGGAATGCGCTCGCTTCTGGTGTATTACATGATGAAGCACCTCAGCTTCAACCAGGAGCAGGCGTCTCACGTTTACGGATTGTACACCGGGTTTGTATATTTCACGCCGCTGTTCGGCGGCGCTCTGGCGGACCGCATCCTCGGCCAGTACAGGACCGTGCTTGTGGGCGCTGTCCTCATGAGTGCCGGTCATTTCATGATGGCATGGGAGTCTTTATTCTTCCCTGCGCTCTTCACGCTCATCCTTGGGAACGGCGCCTTCAAGCCGAACATTTCTACTCAAGTGGGAAACTTGTACGCTCCCGGAGATCATCGCCGAGACAGCGCCTTCAGCATCTTTTATGTGGGGATCAATCTTGGGGCGTTTTTCTCGCCGCTGGTATGCGGCGCCCTGGGTGAGCTGTACGGTTGGCATTACGGCTTTTCCGCAGCCGGAGTCGGAATGCTCGTGGGGCTGCTGATCTACTATTGCGGTAGAGGCTTGCTGCCACGGGACTCGTTCAATCCGAAGGGCGCGGCAGCCCATCACATCACCGATGAAGAACGTGCAAGCGAACGAAAGAGCATCCTCACATTGGCGGCCGTCGGCCTTATCACCGTCGCATTCTGGGCCGTGTACGAGCAACAGGGTAACACTCTGGCGCTCTGGGTGGACGCTTACACGGATAGGCGCATCTTGGGTTGGGTATTCCCGGCGTCATGGTTCCAATCCTTGAATCCGGCGCTTATCTTCATCCTTACCCCATTGCTGACCCGATTCTGGCGCAGCGAAGCGGAACAGGCCAAGGAACCGGCGTCGGTCACCAAAATGGCCATAGGGTGTCTCCTGCTCGGGGCCGGCTTTCTCATAATGGTATTTCCGGCGGCGTTTATCATACCAACGGGAGATCGCGCCGGGATTTCGTGGCTCATAGCCTTCACGACGATTATCACTCTTGGGGAACTCTATCTCTCGCCCGTAGGATTGTCCTTTGTAACGAAAACCGCGCCCCCGCGTTTGGTCTCCATGATGATGGGCATGTGGCTATCCGCAGCGTTTTTCGGGAATTATCTTGCGGGGTATTTGGGGAGCTTCTGGGAAAAGATCCCCAAAGATGTCTTCTTCTTGACTATGGTGGGGATTGCCTTTATCGCAAGCGCGTGTTTGTTTCTCATTGGGAAGATCCTCAAGGCCAAGGGCTCCACCTTCGGGGAACACTGAGGATCATGGGAGAGGTATTTGGAAGCATCAAGATAGATTTAAGAAGCAATTCACATGCTCCACCGGCCTGTAGGAATCAGTCTCCATGATAGCGATTGACATCCCTGCCGGAAGGTCAGGGAAGGACGATCCCATTGGGCGCTCATAAAATCCGTCAAGAAATCTTCTTCGCAGAAGGTTCTCTCTAATCTTACTCTTCTAAAAGCGACTCGATATGAATAAGCTACTCTTTGTGCAGTTACCGCCACCGCGTTTCACGTTCGAGCAGGCGCCGGTGAATATCCCGTTGGCTGCCGGGTATCTTGCCGGCGCTCTCGATGCCGACGGCCTCGATCATGAGATTGCCATCCTCGAACCGGAAATCGTTGACACATTGGCGGACGCTCCCCTGGTGTCCGCCATCCTCGCTAAAAGCCCGGATATTCTCGCCTTCACCCTCTACGTCTGGAATGTGGAACGCAGCCTCTTCATCGCCGCGCAGGTGAAGCGCCGCAATCCGGACATCACGGTGATCGTGGGCGGGCCGGAAGTCACAATGGATAATGAATGGCTTTTGCACATGCCCGTGATCCATGCCGGCGTCATCGGCGAGGGGGAGGTCGGCTTCGGGCCTCTTTTGAAGACGCTGTCCACAGGCGACCTCGACGTGGCGTCACCGAGTACATTCGTGCGTCATGGCGGAGAAATCCGCTTCGGACGCGGCCCCCAAATCTCGTGGGATCTCCGACGGTCGGGAGCGCCGTACGCCGACGGCAGCCTCAAGCCGTCACGGGACGGGGTTATCTTCCTGGAGACGGTTAGGGGCTGTCCCTACCATTGTCATTACTGCTATTACCACAAGGCCTTTGCCGCCGTAAAAACCCACTCCCTGGAGAATATCAAGCGAACACTGGAGTTTGCGTATTCCAACAACTCGGGTGTCGAGGAAATCTACCTCATGGACCCCACCTTCAATAGGGGACCGTACTTCTCTCAGGTGGTGGATCTGCTTACGGCCGGCCGTCATCGCAAAGATATTCGGCTTCACACGGAGCTGCGTGCGGACTTCCTCACACCCGAGGAGGTGAATCGGCTCAGCGAAGCCGGTTTACGGAGCGCCGAAGTAGGCTTGCAGACAATCAACCCAACCGCCCTGAAGCTTGCGGGACGCTCCGGGCGCCTGGACAAGCTGGAAGCCGGGGTCCGCCTCTTGCGGGACGCAGGCGTTGAGGTCACAACGGGGATTATTCTGGGATTACCTGGGGACACACCCGCCGGGTTCGCCTCCACATTGGATTGGCTTGTGCAAAGCAAGGCCTACAGCGTGGTCCACCCGTTCACGTTGGCCGTGCTGCCCGGAACGGATTTTCGCAAGCGAGCGGGTCGCTTGGGGCTCACGTACCAGTCAAGACCGCCCTATTACGTTACCTCCACGCCCGGTTTTACGGAAGGGGATCTCCACGCCGCGATGAACCTTTGCGAGCAGACCCTAGACATGCGGATCGACTACATTCCGCCCCCATCGTTGGTGGAGACCGGGCTTCCCTTGGTGGAGGACATCGAAGCCGCGCCGTACATCAGCGCCTGGATAGTCGAGGGTCCAGCGGCTGACGAGCGTCGAGCGCTTGTGTTCTCGAAGGCCGGCAATCCGTTCACCTTCCGGTTCAAGGGAGCGCTTGATGCACAATGGATCTATGAGACCCTGAGCGGCTTCATAAACAGCAATCCGCATACCGTGCTCAATCTCGTGTTTGACTCCCCTACCCTGCCGAGCCCGGAGTTTATCGCCGACATCATCACGGAATTGGGCAATCCCGGGGCATACGCGAACAAGGCGTTTTATCCGCTCTACGAAGAGGGTGAAATCACGGCCATAAACGCTTATGTGATAATACCCGAGGTGGAAAACGCCCTCGAAAGCAGCGCCCTTTGCAATGAATACTCGGGCGTGGCCGTTGTCGTTCACAAAATTTCGGACACGCAGCTCGTCGGCTACGTTCTTCCGACGCCTGCGCTCTTTAGCTCCAGCATCCACGATGAAGACGAAGCACAAGCCTTCCTGAAGCTCCTCTGGGAGCGCTACGAGGAAGACGCCGAGGAAGTCCTGTTCCGAGACTACGACCTCAATGTGAAGTGGCTCACGGAATTTCGCGGCAAGAAACCGGATCACCTCTTCCCCGAGCTGATCGTTCGCGATGTCTAATACCAATGCGCAGCCAAAGAAGTAATATCGGGGAGAACCTTCTTGAAAGAAGGCTTCTCCCCGAACCCCTCTCCAAGAACTTTTAAATGGCCGAAACCGGCTTTTCTCAAGGAGAAAAGGCCGCTTTCGGCATATTGAAC
>JBBRBO010000071.1:0-19807 GCA_038205805.1 Desulfomonilales bacterium | reverse complement strand
CATAGTTTGGCACTACATTTTCAACTCAATAAAAAGTCACATCTTGTTATTACAGCAAGTTACCGATATGCCAAAAAAGCCATGCGCGTAATTCCGGATACTTACGGGAGCCCCAAAAGTGAGCACTGTCGAAGATGAGTTACAATAGAAGCCGGCATTGAGCTACAATGGGAAATGTGCTCATGCTGGTCAATAGTGAGCCGGCCCGTATACGGCGTATAAAGCTACGGCCGCGGAAAAGGGACGCCATGAACCTGAATGAATTTGTCATTGCGCGAAAGAGTGATTGGGAACGCCTGCTTAGGATAGCCGCCCGAGTGAAACCCGGCGGCAATTCGGGACTGACGAAGCTCGACCTTTGGGATCTCGGTAGATTATATATGGCGGCCATTGCGGACCTTTCGTTGGTGAGAGCTTCGGCCTTCGGCGCCGATCGACGCAATCAGGTCACTCGATATCTTAACAACGTGGTAGTAAGGGTCCACGGGCTTATTTACCGCAAAGCTTCCTTTGATCACGTCACTCTTCGGCGGTATTTTACCCATGAATTACCGTCAACCGTGCGTAACCTCAAGAGCTTTGTGTTCTTCTCCCTGAGCCTCTTCATGCTTTTCGGTGCGGTGGGTTACTACCTTGGTCTGACTACGCCGGGTTTCATCGAACATTTGGTCTCTCCGAAGATCATAGACACCGTGGAAAAGGGGGATGTCTGGTTCAAGGATCTCTTCGCCATAGCGCCCATGGCCGCCGGTGGACTCATGACCCACAATATTTCCGTGACATTCCTGATGATCGCGGCAGGGATCACCTTCGGCGTGGGCACAATCTATCTCATGGGACTGAACGGATTACTCATAGGAACCGTCGCCGCGTTGTGCGCCAAACACGGTCTTACAACAGCGTTTTGGTCCTTTGTCCTGCCCCACGGCAGCCTGGAGATCAGCGCAATCATCTTGGCCGGGGCTGCGGGACTGTCGATGGGGTACGCCTTAGTGGACCCTGGGCCGTATAGGAGGAGCGAGCGTCTCGCCCTCGAAAGCCGCAACGCAGGGGTTATTGCGCTCGCATGCGTCCCCCTGCTCATCATGGCCGCAGTGATAGAGGCTTTTTTGTCGCCTTCTCCGCTACCTGTCTTCGTCAAGATACTCTTCGCATGTGTGTCGTTCATATCGCTTCTGACGTATTTATCCTTATCCGGCAAGTGAGCCGAGCATGAATGCAGTCCGTACGTCCCACACTCCTAATGCCCAGCCCCTGGAAAATGATTCTTCCTCTCTCACTCTTCCCAATGATGAGCGTTACGTGCGGGTGGCTCTCGCGTATGTAGAATCGATCGCTCGGCGGTTGGGTTATTCGTACGCGGAAATTAGGCGCCTAAGCACAGCCGTAAATGAGGCGGTTTTCAACGTCCATACTCATGCACATGACTCGGAGTAGCGAGAATTCTACACGATATCCTGTGCAGTAGCTCATAGCGCGCTCCGGATTGCCGTTCGTGACAAAGGGCTCCCATTTGAGTTCCGGGGACGGCAGCAAGAGCGCACGGGCGGCTTGGGTTTTCCATCATGCGCCGCTGTGTGGATCGCGTCGAGTTTCACAATCTGGGTCATCAAGGTAAAGAAACGGTTCTGGTCAAAGAACTGCAATGCCCAATTCAGGGAGAGCGATTCGCCGTGAGCGACGCCCAGGACCACAGCGCTACCGCCGGCAGTGAATTTCGGCAGGTCATCACACGTGAAGCGTCACCTGATGAAGCAGCAGAAATCTCCGCTACCATGTTCATGGCATACGGCTCTTCATACGCGGTCAAATACGTGTATTTTCCTGAACGTTTAGCGGAGTTCATCAAGACTGGGACGCTACGCTTTCTTATTGCTCTTATACCCGAGCACAGAGTGATGGGACATTGCGGCCTAATCAAGAGAACACCCACCTCCATGATTGCCGAAGTGGGGCTCGCAGCCGTGAGGCCGCTGTTCAGAGGTCACAGTGTATTCAGACAACTCGTGGAGCATTCGGTTGAACTCGCAGCCGCCGGATCAATGGTCGGCCTAAGCATGCACACGTCGATTGGGAGCAAACACCTGCCGGCGCTCAGCCGTGATTTGGGTTTGCCGACCACTGCAGTGATGTTAGATTATCTTCCGCCCACGGAACAGTCACCGAATGTCCGGCAACCCCCGAGAAGAGAGACGTTGTTGCTCCAGTTTGCCCTTTTACAGAGCTACCAAGATCGTGCGCTTTATCCTTCGCCTGCGATGGAAGAAGCTGTGTTTGGTGTTTACAGGCGCTTGGGAATTGCTGTTTCTCCTGGTTACCGCGAGATTTGTTGCAGCTCCACCCGTGAGGGTAGGGAACGTGTGGTTGTTTCTCAGGAGGACAGCTTTGCCCTGACTGGATATCTTGTCGTACGACGCGGCATCTCTCGCCCGTGTGCGCTTCTTGCAACGTATGTTGCTCCTGGACAATGTGGAGGTCATCCACATCTATCTGGACATTTCACAACCCTACACGCGTGTGTTTGGCTCACAGCTGGAGAAGCTCGGCTTTTTACTGTGCGGCATTGCCGTAGGAGAGCCCACGACATGCGACTGGCTGATCTATCAGTATCTTAACCACGTCTATGTAGATTACGAGCAGCTCTCAAAAATAAGCGGTGGGCTACTGGAGTTGCTGGAATGCATTGGAGAAATGGACACCCGCTTCAAATAGTTGCTGGTGACGGGTGAGGGTTCAGAAGACGTTCAGTCGGCGGCTTTTCTATAACGGGAGGGCCTTGGGCCACAGGGAACGCCACTCACCTCTACCACAGCACGGGCAGGCGATTGCGAACGCGGATAGTTTTGATGGTGATGTCTGTATCGTAACAGAGGATTTCCACGCCCGCGGCAACGACTGAGCGTAGCTCCCGACCAAATGCCGGGTCAATGTGATCGGCCGGAGCAAAGGCCTTTGCATCACCTCGATGCACAAGAATGAAAAGCACTGCCCGATTACCCGTTGCCACGAGATTGCGGAGTTCGCCTAGGTGCTTGAGTCCACGGCTGGTGACCGCATCCGGGAAGGCGGCTACACAGTTCTCAAGTAGAGTGCAGTTCTTCACCTCGATATAGCAGGGCGATTTGAGATCGGCTTCTAACAGCAAGTCTAGGCGAGACCGCTCGCCGCACTTCACCTCGGATCGCACCGAGGTATAGCCGCTTAGTTCGGGAATGGCTTGTCTTTCCACTGCGTCTTTCACAACACGGTTGGGAATCATGGTGTTCACGCCGACCAGCGAGTCGGGCATCTCGATCATTTCCCACGTGAATTTGAGGCGGCGTTTCGGGTTATCGTGAACGGAGAGATAGACGGGGCGACCGGGCTCGCAACAACCCTTCATGCTGCCTGAGTTAGGACAGTGGGCGACTATGCGCTCTCCACCACTGAACTCAACATCGGCAAGGAAACGTTTGTATCTACGAAGCAGTATTCCGCGTAGTAGTGGGGGTCGTTTTAAGCCTAAATATGCTCGTGTGCTTGTCACGAGCTTTTCATAAAATCAATTAGTTTGTCGAGAGCTTCTTTAGCGGCATTTTGTGCGGCTTCTCTCTTGTTGCGGCCGGCGCCCATACCTGCCATTTCGTCCCCAAGGTACACGGCGACGGAAAACGTCTTACTGTGGTCTTCTCCCCATTGGTCAACAATCACGTAAGAGGGCGTTATACCTAACCTAGCCTGACATTTCTCCTGCAGTATGCTTTTGCAATCCTCCATGCCGTCGCGAGTGGCGCAACCGGTTATCAACGGATAAAAATGCCTTTTTATCATACGCTCGGCCGCAACGAAGCCGACATCCACGTAGACTGCGGCGACAAGAGCTTCCAGAGTATCGGCCAAGATCGAATCTCTGTCGCGGCATCCGGACAACTCGTCGCCCTTGCCCATACGAATATACGGCGCTAACTGCAATCGTCGCATAAGAGCTGCGAGCGCGGCGCGATTCACGAGACTTGCCCGCTTCTTCTGGAGTTCGCCCTCTTCATCCTCAGGAAATTCCCTATAGAGTTCGTCGGCTACCACGAGGCCCAAAACGGCGTCTCCCAAGAATTCCAGGCGCTCGTTGTTTTCTGTACAGGTTTCGCGGTTCTCGTGCCAGAAGCTCCGTCGTGTAAGGGCGTTGATTAAATGCTGCGGCCGTCGAAAAGCGTGTCCGAGAATTACCTCGACATTCGCAATCCAGTCCGGTTGTGAACACCTGTTGTTCATATGGTCTTCAGAGCGCATTCCAGATCCGTAAGGTAGTCGTGAGCCGTTAAGTCGTAAAACAGCGGAGTTATGGAAATATACCCCTGCATTACTGCGGGCAAATCCACGCTGAGGTCAGTTTCAGGGGTGCCGATCTCGCCGGCTAACCAGTAATATAAATTGCCTCGGGGATCTTCGCGTTGATGAAAAGTTTCCTTGAATGTAGCCACACTCTGCCGCGTGATCTTGTACCCGCGTATTTTCTCCGGCGGCAGAGATGGAATATTGACGTTTAGAGTGACCCCTCTGGGTAGTCCGTTCTTGAGCACCCATCGAGCGACTGTTTCAACGTGATAAAGCGCTATTGCATAGGGAGGGTTCTTGCGAGCCGCCACGGAAAAGGCTATAGCCGGACATCCTAGTATCGTAGCCTCGGTGGCTGCCGAAACAGTGCCCGAATACAGGACATTGATGCCCAGGTTTGCGCCGTTGTTGATACCGGAAAGCACCAAGTCGGGTTTGCGGTTCAGCAGGGAATGAACCGCTAACTTCACTGAGTCCGCTGGGGTGCCGCTAATCCCGTAACCGTAGAATACGCCGTCTTTGCTGATTTCGTGAGCCTTGATGGGATCATAGATGGTGATTGAGTGGCCGACCGCACTTTGTTCCGCCTCGGGCGCAACCACTTCAACATCACCGAGGCGCTCGGCCGCAATCTTCAGGTAACGCAATCCTTCGGCGTGAATACCATCGTCATTCGTTACGAGAATCAGCGGTTTATCCCTCATGATAACTCTCTGCACGCAGTCGATATGCGGTCCAGACCTTTGGCTATGGTGTCTTCATCAGTGGCGAATGAAAGGCGAATGTGGTCTTCCGAGCCGAATGGGCCTCCCGGCACACACGCCACGTGATGTTTTTCGAGCAAATACCGCGCAAAATCTCCGGAGTTTTGAATTGGTCCCTTATACATTTTTTTGCAATTCACAAATGCGTAGAAGGCGCCGCTGGGTTTCTGCATGGAAAGCCCGGGAATGGCGTTCACTCCCTTCAGCATCAAATCACGCCGACTCTCGAAGATGAGCCGCATTTTCTCCACTTCGTGCTGTGGGCCGCAGAGCGCTTCTACCGCCGCTGCCTGAGCCGTACTATTGGGATTCGATGTGGATTGGCTTTGAATATCCGTCACAGCCGTGACGATTTCCGGTATAACGGACCCCAAATATCCTATGCGCAACCCGGTCATGGCGTATGTCTTGGAAACCCCGTTGACGGTTATAGTGCGCTTCATCATATCCGGTTGAGCGGCGAAAGGAGTAAATTTGATTCCGTCGTAGATTAATTTGTCATAGATCTCATCGGAAATAATCAGCAGATCCTTATCCTTAGCCGTTTTTGCTATGGCTTGAAACGTCTCAGGCGGATAAACCATTCCTGTCGGATTGGACGGGGAATTGATAAGTATAGCCTTTGTGGCGGAGGTTACGTAATCGCCAAGTGTACTCGGGTCAGGCAGAAAGCGATTCTCTTCGGAAGTCGGTACGATGACGGTTTTTCCACCTGCCAAGCCAATCATCTCCGGATACGATACCCAGTAAGGTGAAAAGATGATGACTTCATCTCCGGGACCGATAAGTGCTTGGAGTGTATTGTATATCGAGTGCTTCGCGCCGCAGGAGACCACGATATCCTCGGGTTTGTAGCTCACGCCGTAGTCGGAGTTCATACGATCGCACACGGCTTTTTTAAGCGCAGGAATACCCGCCACCGGCGTGTAGAACGTCTCACCTCGATCCAGCGAGAGCTTGGCCGCAGCACGAATATCTGCGGGAGTAGGGAAGTCCGGTTCACCTGCTCCGAATCCCACAACGTCGATTCCTTTGCTCTTCAGCTCTCTTTCTTTTGCGGAAATGGCCAATGTCGCTGAAGGCTTTAACTCTGCCGCTCTTGGGGACAACCAGCTTTTCATAGACGCTCCTCGCTTAGGCATCTTGATCGGTTTTTATTCGTGAATTTACCTACCGTGATTCTTGTGGGGAAACTTTCGTTTCAGGGCTTTTAACACGTGATCGGGAACTAAGCCTTCAGGGGATCCCCCCGCTACCACTGTGGCCTTGATGATGCGGGAACTAACATATAAGTATCTGTGCGCAGTCATGAGAAAGAATGTTTCGATATTGCGGTTGAGCTTTCGGTTCATCAATGCCAGTTGAAATTCGTATTCAAAGTCCGAGACTGCTCTGAGGCCTCGTACTATGGCGACAGCGCCTTTTTTCGCGGCGTAACGCACCAGAAGACCGTCGAAGTCATCGGCTTCTATCCGCGGATTACCGGCAAAGCACCGGCGAATCATGTCCAAACGTTCTTCGGGACTGAAGATGGTTGCCTTCTCGGGATTCATGCCGATTGCGACGATGATCCTGTCGAACGCTCCCAGTGCCCTTTTTATTATTTCAACGTGCCCGTTGTGGATAGGATCGAAGGTACCCGGATAAATGACGATCTTTTCGTTCATGCTACGCTATCCATGCTGAAATTTTTGGTGGCACAAAATCCAACTAGCGTAATGGAAAAGTTCCGCGGAAGCAAGGCTCACGCGCATACAAAATCCGCGATGTGATTTTCCCGGGATTTCACTTTTTTGACGCGCGAATAAGGCATGAGGATGAAATAATGATCTAGGATGACGCAACCCACCGCCGTCTATAACGTTTCAGGATTAATCACACTCCGAAACATAGCGGAGGTTGCGCGGTTCTCTTGATTGAGCAGGCGAAAAGGCTTTCAGCAGATACTTTCGATTACATGAGCCATCTGACTACTAGACTGAAGAGGATGATGAGCCCGCCGGCGATGACGAGATAGGGCGCCGTTCTGACTTCTTCTCGGGTTCGCTCTTGCGTATGCCGATCCGTGCACCCGCTTGTGCAGCTTGTACAATTTCGGATTTCTTCGCTCATAGTGAAGTACCTCAAAAGAATTAATACGACGATAGATGGTGATTACGAATCATCTTCACGTCGTGCTCATAATATAATACTTTTTTATTGAAATGATTTTCGGGCGAAGAATCGACGTTCCAAGAAACGAAACAGTGATGACATCATGCTAAGTTTGAGATCTTACTGCATCAAATCAAAGAATCTTTTCTTTTGTTCGTGGTTCTTTCTGTTCCTGTTTGCCGCGTCTTTGCTTCAAACGGCCCACATTCGCTCTCATTACGGATATGGGCTGCGGAGTTCTCGCTAACCAATAGCCGAAGAAAGCCACTAAACCTGCCAGCGCCGGAATTACGACGAAGTAGAGAAAAAAAGAGGTCCCATGGCCTTGGAAACCCATCATGGTCCACATCATAAAGATTGTTGTGACCACAACCCCGAGGGCCGGTTCCCAGTCAATTTCCTTGGGAGCAAACCTACCGGTGAAAACTCCGGCAAAGAAATAACCCACAAACGTTGTTGGGATGCCCATATAAGCCGGAACCTGGATGTGCAAGTACCCCAGGATCATTGCGATCAGCAATGTGTCCATAAAACCCAAGAAGAAGCCCAAGACCATTCCGGTCACGAACCATTGCAACTTGCCGAACTTGCCGATCGCGGGGGTTATTATCTCGCGTGCTAAACTCATATGTCCTGTAGTCTCATACCTTCTAAGAATGGACGCATTTTTTCGGTATTCGATACCTATGCTTCCTTGAAGGATAACCTCCCATGTCGCTCCATGCAAGCTTTATAAACTCTTCTTCAAATCCGAGGATTACGTAATTGCCGTCCGGTAGAGTGCAGGCGGAAAATCTATCTTTTCCGAACATACTGTATTCGGCTTTTTCGCCGTCGAGATGGATCACATCTCCTACTTCCATGCTATCCTCCTATAAGTAGCGATCTGAAAGGCAATAATCACTATGTGGCGTAACATATTGATTTCAGCCAAAAGTTATCTGTAGAAGGGAACTTGGCCGGGCCGTTTCCTATCGAAAGCAGCGTATCACACTCCTCTTGACTTCGAGGTGACTTATAGGATAAAATATTTTGTTTGTCTATAGAAAATGTTTGACTTTTTTCAATATTTTTTTCTTCATCTTGTGCATGAAATATTCGCTTATATAGACTACTTACGAATTAAATGTCTGCACCTAAAAATTGGTAGTAATTTCAATAAGTCATTTTAATGGGTTAGGCTTCATATCCATAACGTTCAAATGACGCTTTCCAATGGGTCTTCACTTTTTCGCAATCTCCCGCGCTCAACGCATGGCGGTTTTTCTTGTAACCCATTACTGACGCTAGGTAATTTACAAGGTGAGGTTGCACGGTCTCAAAGTCTCCGAGATGCAGAGACGAGTAAGCCTCCGCCATGATTTCCTTAGGGCGCTTTTCCAGGTCCTCAAACTTCACCTCGTAGAGTGAACCTTCAGGTATAAGGCCCCGATCTCTCTCGTAAAGCTGAAATAGCTCATTGTACCAGGACAGGATTGTTGCATCCACTAGGGCGGCAGAAGGAATCTGCAGATGCGCGTACGCGAGGGATTTCGCCCAAAGTCTATGAGTTGACGCATATACCGTGTAAGGATTGCGCACGATGTGGATGAATTTGGCGTCCGGAAACATCTCCAAGAGCAATGAAATACGTCCTGTATGGGGCGGAGATTTAAACACTATGCGCTTTCCTTCGGAGAGACTGAGCTTTTTCAAAAAGAGTTCGAAGGATCTCTTCCAGCGCTCAAGAGCCTCGGGTGCAAGCGCTTTGGGGTCCAAGGCGCAATCGCCGTTCCCTTCAACGCGTGGAAATAAAACTCGCATATAGGGCGACACGAGTGAATGGCCGGCCAGCGCGAATTCATCTTCATGAGGCGCCCCGGCGTAAAAGCGCACGTTATCCATGGGCCGTTTTTCAGGCGCCAACATGTTGAAAAGAGCGCCACCTGCTTGGCTGAACACGAAGTGATGGGGAAAAAGCGCCTGGTATGCAGTCGGGCAGGCAAAATTTGGATCCACACTGAAGAGATTGTGAAGGTGAGTAGTGCCGCTGCGCCAATGTCCCAAAATGAAGACGGGCGGCCCGACAATGTGGGCGTTTTCAATATCTCGAGTATTAAAGAGCCGTTCACATCCTCCATAGAGAGAATTGAATATTCCTAATATCATCAGGTAACCTAGGCGGCCGAAACATTCAGAGTCAACCTGAAATCTATTTCGCACTAAGGCTCTCATCAGATCGGGAAAGTTCATTCCCTGAATAACTTGAGGTTTTGATTTCATTTTCTTCAAGAGCATCAATTTTACCTCCTCAGACCAAAGGAGAATTCAACACCTTCGACTGTGTTCCTTCTTGAGGAAACACACAAGTTTACCTTTTGTGAGCGCATTTTTCAATTTTGCTGAATGCCGCCGGTTGTGCATGGAACAGAGGGTTTCATATGAGTAAGAACACGCTGAACTTAGACGATACTCTCTTTCCAGTGAAAACAGTCTCGGACGCTGCTTAGCTAGGGTCTTGACATTTTTCACGTTCCGCCGACAATAGAACCAGGACAAAGAGCAGCAATAACGCTCAAGCGCGTTCGTTACGTGAATTTATGACGTACGGCTTTGGATTTCCACACAATGCACAGAAGAAACATCCGACGGGGGAGTTTCCTCGTCCCACACGAAAGGAGAAATATCGTTTCACAGAGACTCATTACACGACCTCAATGTGATCAGGACGCCCTCGCAATTAAATTGGCCGCAGGGCACGATGATGATGGACGGCAGCATCAGATCGTCCAAAAGACTTAATTTCAGACTCACCTGTACTTTTGGTAACGAACGGAAGGTAATTTTTTCGAGGATAAGTCGAGCAGCCTTTCTCCATGCTGCAACATGGAGGAATGTTGATTATTAATTGTATGAACCTTCGCTAAAGCCACTTAAGAAAGGAATAATAATGAAAGGCAAGCGACCCGACGATGGGACGGACAACGCCAAATTGCGCCAACTAGATGAATTTCGGGACACGAATGACGTTAAGAATCTGCTTACCTCCAATCAGGGAGTCAAAATCAACGACGACCAAAATTCGCTCAAAGCCGGAGTGCGTGGTCCCACATTACTAGAGGATTTTCTGTTTAGAGAGAAGATCACTCATTTTGATCACGAGCGCATTCCCGAACGTATCGTGCATGCCAGAGGATCAGGCGCGCACGGATATTTCCAGGTATATGAGCCGCTAACAAAGTACTCGAAGGCGCATTTTTTACAAGACCCGTCGGCTAAGACGCCTGTGTTTGTGCGCTTTTCCACGGTAGCGGGCTTCCGTGGCTCCACGGACCTAGCCCGTGACGTCCGCGGGTTTGCGGTAAAGTTTTACACCCAAGAAGGGAATTTCGACATTGTCGGCAACAATATGCCCGTCTTTTTCATTCAAGATGCCATCAAGTTCCCGGATCTTATCCACGCCGTCAAACCGGAACCGCACAATGAGATCCCACAGGCGGCGTCCGCTCACACGACTTTTTGGGATTTCATATCACTAACTCCGGAATCACTGCACACCGTGATGTGGCTCATGTCCGATCGAGCCATTCCGCGCAGCTATCGCATGATGGAAGGATTTGGTGTTCACACCTTCCGGCTCGTGGACGCCAAAGGCGTAGGGCGTTTCGTGAAGTTCCACTGGAAACCCAAGTTAGGGGTGCATTCCGTAATATGGGATGAAGCCCAGCAGATCTCCGGACACGATCCGGACTTTCACCGACGCGACCTCTGGGATTCCATCGCGGCAGGCGCCTTCCCAGAATGGGAGTTCGGTATCCAAGTAGTTGAGGAGAAGGACGAGCACAAGTTTAACTTCGATCTCTTGGATCCGACAAAGATCATCCCCGAGGAGCTGGTTCCGGTCGAGCGTGTGGGGAAACTCGTCCTGAATCGAAACCCCGACAACTTCTTCGCCGAAACCGAGCAGGTGGCCTTTTGCGTGGGGAATATTGTCCCGGGCATCGATTTTACCAATGATCCCTTGATGCAGGGGCGACTCTTCTCTTATTTAGACACGCAGCTCATTCGTTTAGGTGGGCCGAACTTCCAAGAGATTCCCATCAATCGGCCCATTGTGCCCATTAACAACAACCAGCGCGATGGACACATGCGCATGAGAATCAATCGCGGTATGACCGCGTACCAGCCCAACAGCATCGAAGGCAACAATCCGCAACAGGTCAAGGAGAGCGAAGGCGGCTTCGTGTCCTACACGGAAAAGGTCGACGGCCACAAGATCCGTACCCGGAGCGAGAGCTTCATGGACCACTACAGCCAAGCGACACTCTTCTGGAACAGCATGTCGGATACGGAAAAGAAGCACATCGTAAAGGCATTTCGATTTGAACTGGGAATGGTAACTGCCGTCTCCGTCCGTGAGCGAATGGTCGTCCATCTCTCTAAAATAAAGAAAGAGCTGGCCCAGGAAGTCGCAGAGGGCTTGGGTCTGGAGATCCCCACCCACTATGACGGCCCGCTGAACCTCAATGTGCCCGCAGATGCGAACCCAAAAGATTATGAACCCAGATCAGGTAAGCTTGATGTGGAAAAATCCCAGGCGTTGAGCCAGCTAAACACACCCAAAGGAGATATAACAGGCCGTAAGGCGGCTATACTCGTAGCTGAAGGGTTTGACGGCGCTGCTGTAGAGATGATGATGAAAGCCCTGAAAGAGGCGGGCGCTATGGGTATGATTATCGCCCCCAGGGAGGGTAAAGTGCCGGGGGACAAAGGCAAGCAGATGGTGGATTTTAGCTTTCTCACAGCGTCCTCGGCGTTGTTTGACGCCGTATATGTGCCTGGTGGACAGAAAAGCGTGGAAATGCTCCGGGCCGATCCTAAGGTGATCCATTTTGTGGCTGAGGCATACAAGCACTGCAAACCCATCGCAGCATCAGGTGAGGGAAAACAGCTCGTTCAAATGGCCATGAGAGGCCCCTGGCCCACGGATAAAGGCGAAGCGGGCAAAAAGGACGCCTCCATGAAAGATTTAGCCGCTGAAGGTGTTATCGTTGGAAAGGACGGTAAAATCTCATCGGATTTCATTAAGGCAATGGGTGAGCACCGATTCTGGATGCGAGAAGCCAAGACTCCTCCGCCGGTGTAATACTCGCAAGAAAACTAGGCGCTAATAAGCGCAGTGGCTTACTAAGAAAAACATACGGCATTGCTTGAATTAAGTGAGTGAATATCCGGGATGGTCCTCTTCATGGGGCTTGTCCCGGATTTTTTATAAATGGCCGTCAAAGTCTAGCCGGAGAAAAAAGCTGCGAAGACTGCTTTGGAATGGTTTCTTACCTTTCATAAATTCAGACGGAATCTTCGCCCATTCGTGCGCCTAATGCGGACAAATATATCTGAACCGCGCCGTTCGCTAAGGTGTGACTATGGAGCAATCGCCGGATGCAGCAAGGTAGCATTCAGCGCAACTACGCCACACTGTTGAAACGAAGATGATCTTTAATAAACAATACGGCGTTTCGCAGTTCCATTAGTTCGGATCGAATTGAAGTAAGTTGCTTCTCATCGGATCTCAGCCCATCCATGCGAATCGCTACGCGTTGGAGTTGATTGTCATGAGCTGACACGAGGTCTATGAGCCTATCAATCTTCTCGTGCATGTTTTTGACTTCTACCGGTACGGGCAATAAAGCCATAGAATTATCTCCTGATTTTCGGAATAGAGCGCCTGCGGACGTTGACCACCTAAGAAGGATTTTTCCGGCCACACGAATTTGACGTCGGTTATGTAAGGATTTTACGGGAGGGCTCAACACCAGTTGCCGGTGTAGTTTCCATTGATCTCCCTCTTTTCTGCTAATCGAAGTCTGTAGTGCAATAAGCAAGAACGGCGCCGATACGATAATATTCAGACATAACAATTCGCGGTTGATGAGGAACTTATGAGAAACTGATTTGAAACCGAGGAATTAAGGGAATTTCACGCCCGTGATATTCTCATGTGGCAGGCCTATTCGCCCAATAAGTACTCCATATTACAATGGGACGACGATTATCTTGGTGGAACGACACAAGAACGGGTCAAAGTGACCCAACCCACCTTGGTGAGGATTACCGACGCCTCAGTCTGGAAGCTCAGGGATCGGGTCAGCCTAAAAAGACCCATGCCGGTCTATTTGACCCATTCCCAATTTCTGTGCTACCCGGCCTTAGCAGCGTTTGATGCCTGTGAGTCGAAGCGCAGGTCACGGCCCGACCAAACGGGCGCAGTTATTCAACTACCACGGATTCCCCCGGTTCGAGGCCGGAGAGCACTTCAACACGGTTATCGGGCAGTTGCTTTCCCGTCCTTACATAGCGAGCGTCGATGCGCCCATTCCGGAGCACTTTGACAATTTCCAGTTGGCCGTAAGACTGAACTGCGTCCGCGGGGACGGCAATCACCTTGGAGCTTACTGTGGCAAAGGTGAGCGTCCCATATACACCGGGTAGTAGAGTCTGAACATCGGGTAGCGGAGCTTTCACCAGGATGCTTTTCGTCTGATCGCTGGTTTGCGGAACTACTTCTCGTATGTAGGTGCTCTTGGTGAGTTCCAGTGACGGGATATGCGCCGTGACTTTTGTTCCCTCCTGTATATAGCGAGCATACTGTTCGGCCACCGGAGCAGCCAATTCCAAGCTTCCCGGAGCATACATGGTTAACAGGCGCCTACCGGGCTGCACGAAATCGCCGACGTTCACGGTCCTGTCCGCTATCACGCCATCATAAGGCGCCGCTACATCTCCATACGAGAGCTGTATCCGCGCCTGGTCCAAGGCCGATTGGGCACGCTGATATGTCGCTTGTCCCACCTCATATTTTCGGGTGATTTCATCATACTGCTGCTTGGATATTGCCTTAGACTCAAGCAGAGGGCCGTACCGATCCAAGTCGCGTTTGGCGTTATCCAGATCCGCTTTTGCGCTCTCCAAAGCGGCCTTGGCGCCGATTTCCGCTTCCACCAGTTCCTTAGTATCGATAGTGAGGAGACGTTGGCCCGCTTTGACGGTATTACCCGCATTAACATCGATTTCGGTCACGAATCCGGAAATCCTCGCTGATATAATGGCGTTTTCTTTGGGAGTCACCACTCCTGAGACGGTGATCTCGCCTTGCGTCTGAAGGACCTCGGCCTGCACGGTTTTTACTGAGGGTTCTATGGCGCGGTCGCCATTAGCCGGCGATAATGTGCTTCCAAGGAATAGCAAAACCACCGCCGATCCGCAGAGTAGCGTTTTTATTGTCATTGCAATCCTTCCGCTCTTGTGGCTCACCGGACGCAGAAGCGCCTTCAGCTTCTTAAACCCTTTCAAAACCTTTTGCAGGTATTTTTGTCGAAATAAAAGTTCCGTCCGCTTTAATTTTATGGTATACTAATTAATTACCTTGTCAACCCAAAAAAGAAAAAGCCCTCCAAAGTGTTTGTTGGACCTAAGCTGCGTTCTGCAAGATGACCGTTCCACGCGGTTACTACCAGCTGCAGCGCTCCTGGTGACCGTGACGGGTTCAGTCCTTGTCCATCGCTTGTGCAGAAGTCTCAACGGTGCGCCGACGGGGTTTCTCGCCGTAAATCAAATAATAGATGATCGGAATCACCAATAGCGTAAATGCTGTTGAGGCGAAAATACCGAAGATGAAAGACCAAGCCAAACCGGAGAATACAGGATCCAGCGTGATTATCCATGAGCCGAATATTGCCGCTCCAGCCGTCAGCGATATAGGGACTAGCCTGACCGCTCCGGATTCAATCACGGCCTCCTTTAGATTGACACCTGCGGTGAGCCGAACGTGAATGAAATCTATGAGGATAATAGAATTTCGCACAACGATGCCCGCCAGGGCTATCATCCCGATCATTCCAGTTGCGGTAAAAAAGATGGAATCTGGATACGCGCCTATGTTTTTTGCGAACAGCCAGTTGAGCAGCGCGAATCCCGGTAATATTCCAATGAGCGTAAGAGGGATCGCGACCATGATTACCAATGGGATGGAAAAGGAATTTGTTTGCTGAAGAAGCAAGATGTAGATGAGTATCAACGCTCCGGCGAACGCCAAGCCCAAATCTCGGAACACATCCAGGGTAATCTTCCACTCGCCTTCACCCGCCCACTTGACCTGAAAGCCCTCGGCAAGAGGATTCTCTTTCATCTTGCCAAGGAGTTCCAGGATGGCGTCTCCGGGGCTGCGGCCGGCCGTTTCGCCTGTGACATAGACCACTCGTTCGAGATTTTTTCTGTAGATGGTCTGTTCAGCCACTGTTCTTTCCAGTGTTCCCAGTTCATTAAAGGGTATCATGGATCCGTCGGGCGCCCTGACACGAATGGGACCCATGTCTTGAGGTCGTGAGCGCAGCGCCAACGGAAGTCGCATATCTATTCCCAGGGGCTCTCTCTCGTGATCGCTGTGGAGAATGGCGCCTGAAAAGCGGCCGAGAAAAAGCTGTGCGCTTTTTACTATGTCCTCTTCGGTTATTCCATGTAGACCGGCCTTTGTGCGGTCAACTACGAATTGATAGCGTGTTTGCGGCGCCTGGATAGTATCATCCACGTCCACCACATCCTTGGTGGATTCCATGAGACGTCTAACTCGCTTAGCCTGTTTTTGGGTATCGGCATAGGAGGCTCCAGGTGGACCGTATACCTCAGCGACTATGGTTGACAATACGGGTGGCCCAGGCGGCGTCTCGATTATCTTGATATTGGCCGAGTTCCTTTGGGCGATCTTTTGAATCTCCGGTCGAATCTTCAGGATGAGAGCATGGCTTTGCATTTTGCGCTCGGCTTTGTCTACAAGGTTGACGCGGATGTCCGCCACGTACGCTCCCTTGCGGTAATAGTACTGGCGCACAAGCCCATTGAAATCCACCGGCGAAGCGACCCCGACGAAGGACTCCACGTCGCGGACTTCGGGCACGCCTGCGAGGAAGTATTCGAGATCCGCCGCCACCTTCGCCGTCTCTTCCAAAGTGGTTCCCTCGGGCATATCCACGACTATCATGAACTCGTTTTTGTTATCGAAGGGCAGCATCTTCAGTGGAACAAGCTTTGCCACAACCAGAAGAGCGGAAAGGACGAGAGCAAGCGCTACCCCTCCTAGGAACAAGTATGACTTGAAGCGACTGTCTAGGAAGGGCATGAGGAGGCGTCGATACGTTTTGTAGATGAACCCGGTTCGAAAATCGTAAGGCTTGCCGGTGTCGTGCTCCCTTTTCAAGGCGTGGTAAGCCATCCAAGGAGTGACGGTAAAGGCGATCGCAAGTGACGCCGCCATTGCGACCGGCACATTTAAGGCCATGGGACGCATGTACGGTCCCATCATACCGGTAATGAAAAAGAGCGGTATGAACGACGCTATTACCGCCAGTGTAGCCAAGATCGTAGGAGGGCGTATTTCGTCCACCGCCAGCAGGACGGCTTCCAAAGGCGGATGTTCCTTTAGTTTGTAGTGACGGTGAATATTTTCAACATCCACGATCGGATCATCGACCAGCAATCCGAGAGACAGAATAAGAGCGAACAGAGTGACGCGGTTAATGGTGTATCCCACAAGGAGATTGGCCAGCAGTGTGATAGCCAATGTCATGGGCACCGCAAGAGCCACGATCATGGCCTCCCGCCACCCCAAAGCAAACGTGAGAAGAAGAATAATGCTGATTACGGCGATGCCGAGGTGTTTTACCAACTCGTTGATCTTTTCATCAGCAGTCTTACCGTAATCTCTCGTGACGAGAACCTGCACATCTGAGGGAATAACGCTCTTCTTCAGCTCGTTTATCTTCGCTATCAGACTTTCAGATACTTGAACCGCATTCGTGCCTTTTCTCTTAGCAACGGAGATAGTCACTTGGCTGCGGCGGTCTCGTTGCGCGACTCCCGGTATATTGCGAGTGTCCGGGCTGTGGCCGGCGCCGGCGCCGAACGTAAGGCCGGTGTACGTTTCTACCTCCTCCGGACCGTCTTCCACTTGAGCCACATCCCGTACGTAAACGGGCTTGCCGTCGTATACTCCCAAGACGAGATTTTTCACTTCTTCGGCTGATTTCAAGAAAGGGCCGGCATCCACAAGGATCTCGCGGTTCAACTGATTCATTACGCCCGCCTGCACGTTTACGTTTGCGGCCTTCAGCGCCCGTTCCATTTCTAGTACGGAAATCTTGCGGGCCGCCAACTCCTCCGGACGTAATAGCACGTTAATACGCCGTTTACGGCCCCCTGTCACAAACGTTTTGCCCGTGTCGGGAGTAGTTTGCAGACGGTGAACAAGCTCGTCAGCGACGCGACGGAGTTCATAGTCCGAATAGACGGAACTGTACAAAGAGAATGTCACAATCGGAACGTCGTTGATGTCCACGGGACGAATTACCCACCCGGTCACCCCGGGCGGCGCTAGATCCGCGTACGACATGATCTTACTGTGAGTCTTGAGTAAACTCGTCTCAAAGTTTTCGCCGACATAAAAGCGAACGGTTACAATAGCCATTCCCGGTCGTGACATCGAGTAAATGTATTCAACACCGTCTATTTCCCACAATTTCCGTTCGAGATTGATGGTGATAAGGTTTTCAATTTCGGAAGAGGATGCCCCGGGAAAATTGATGATGACATCCACCACGGGCACGACTATCTGGGGCTCTTCTTCTTTAGGGGTGATATAAAGGGCTGCGGCGCCTGCCAGCAGTGAGAAGATGATAATGACTATGGGCATCTTCGAGACAAGAAACGCCTCGACTATTTTGCCTGTGATCCCGAGATTATGTTTCTCTGCAAGACTCATAATCGGCCAACCCTTACCCGGAGCAATGTGGATGTCGATGAGCCGCAATAGCCGTTGGAAATTGTCGTTCACTATAAAGAAAATCGCCGGCAAAAACCATACTTCAACTGATATTTGAGCGACATTTCACCGAAGCGGAAGAGATGATCCTTAATAGACATCGTCATATAGGAGGCGGGTAAAACAGCCGCTGATGTTGGTTCAGGTACGGGGCGTGCTCGACGGTGTTCGTGAGAAGAACTCATCAGTGGTCCGGTGTCGAACAGGTGAGAAAGATTGAGCGCTCGAAGCAGATTGTCTCCCAGGTTATAGAGAGAGATAAAATGAATCTTCCCGAGAAAGGTGAGGCCCTGCACGAACCACAGGTCGGGCTAAAGCGCTAGAAATTCACACCCAGCGTTACGCCTCCGCCCACAACGTACTTGGTCATAGTAGCAGTTACGTCTTTGTTGCGATTAATAGGCGGAGTCCGCGTGTTTTCAAACTCCAGTTCCGCTGAGCCGCGCATGCGCATCCAACTATAGTTGCTCCAGACACCAAAGGTGGTGGTCGAAGTCACAGGTGTATTGTACTGCAGCAAGGCATTCACTAAATCGCCGGGCTTTTTCCATGTATAGCGTATCTCCGATAGATTGCGCCGAGAGTTGATAAGGCTGAGCGCGGTATCCGAATACGCCAAGGGACTATACGTGACTGTAATTGAAGCGCTGGAGACGGGTAGGGCGAATCCTATGAATGGAGCAAAGGTCTTGGTGAGCATGTCGCCCCTTAGGGTCTGGTTCGGGAGCGGGCCGTCATTGTTTCTGGGATCGGCTAAGTGAAAAGTAAAGTGGTCCCAATACAATCCAAACAGTACAGGCCCTAAGCCGATACCCGTTTGGATAAACCAGCTTTCTACCTTTGTATTTGTGAATTCGAGTTTGCCGGAGGTGTTGATTGCGTCGAGACTCACGGGAGCCGTTCCGGAAGTGATAAATGGTCGATTGAGAAAGCCCCCTGCGGCTCCAAACAGGCTGTATTTTCCGTAAGCGAGCACATTAACTCCGGCTATACCTGTCCAGAAATTTGCATCCTTAAGTGATATATCCAAATGTCCAATGCCCAGGGAAAAAGGTTCCGTCACCAGCAGCCCGTCCGATGCAGGCAGGTTCAAATTGGAACCGACCCACTGAAAACCGACTTGCGCATAGGGATTTACCGCTATTTTGCCGGCAGACGACTCTTGTGTTTTGCAGGGCAGCGCCCATTGAGCGAAAACGCTGGTGGAAAGACAGCACAAAACCATAGCAACAGCGGAGTAGATGCGCTTCACAGTGTAAACCTCCATGAATAGAGCGTTACGAGCCTGCACAGGCCCGATAAACGCCTCACAGCACGGAAAGCGTTCGCGTTGGGAAGCCGGAGCACGAAAATGGAAGGCGAAGCGCTAACCGGTGAATAAAAAGATGGAACTATGAAATATTGATCTCACAAAAAAAAGGTTGATGCAACGAAAAAACGTAACCCTTCAGTTCTATAGTTTCGCGAAGCCTATTCGTTTGACGTCGCACGTATGGCGCGGCACGTTGATCTTTGTCAATTTCTCGTCTTCTCGGGCCTCCGAAGGAATTGGAAGGGAAAAATGCCTCTTCGTGCAGCGGCGAGCATGTCGGAAACAAACACCTTGAGGATTTAATTTAGGTTCATCCGACAAGTGCGTACCTGGTTGAGTGCAGAGCATAGATTTTGAGCATAAAAAACTGGTAACCGTTCACCACGCATCTCGTAGTGTGTGGTGATTTTGGGT
>JBBRBO010000070.1:0-20160 GCA_038205805.1 Desulfomonilales bacterium | reverse complement strand
GTTTGCCCAAGGTGGTCGGCCGCGGCCACGCCCGAGAAATAGCCTTCACATCGAGTCGCTTCGACGCGGAAAAGGCGCTCAGAATCAATCTCGTGAACGATGTCTTTGAAGACGCGGCCACACTGGAAGCCAAAGCCCTAGAAATGGCGAGGACCATCGCGGACAATCCACCGCTTGCCGTCCAAGGCGCCAAAGATGTCTTCCAGTACCAAGAGAACGTCTCCACGGACGAGGCGCTGCGCTATAACGCTGCAAAGTCCGCTATGATTATGCCGTCCCAGGATCTCTTCGAGGCAATGGCCGCATTCATGCAAAAGCGCAAAGGGGCCTTCACCGGTTCGTAGCCTTAGGGGGCGTTCTTCTTTGACGGAAGCCCTTTGCCGCGTCCCTTCTACGGAGTTCACTATGCGGAACAGCGCCATCTGAAGGCGAAATGCTTTGTTTGGTCGTGATTAGATCCTCGAGACGCCTGAGCATCTGTGGGTAAGCCGCTCTAGGGCTTCACTTTCTTGCCGCCGAAGAGGCGACGAGCGACGGACGAGAGCCCCCGTTCGCCCCCCTTGATATTACAGGAAAAAAGGAAGATGCCCTGGGTCGTACCCCGCGGAGCCGCTCTATTAGGGATTTTCCTTTTTTGGGTTGACAGCGCTACCTTAGTTTTCGATAATAAAGGTATAGGCGGCTCATACCAAAGTGCTTTCCAACGACTAACATTGGTGATGACTCTTTTTGGAAGATAGGTTTTTTCGACGTCTATCTGAGAATGTTTAATATGCCGAAAGCGGCCTTTTATCCTTGCTAAAAGCCGGTTTCTGCCATTTAAAAGTTCTTGGAGAGGGGTTCGGGGAGAAGCCTTCTTTCAAGAAAGTTCTCCCCGATATTACTTCTTTGGCTGCGCATTGGTATCAGTCACCCGAAAATTGGACGTTTCCGCTGTTTTACGCGTAACGGCGTGATCTAAATAGTGGTTTACCGGGATCGCCGTCGCTTGGATGTACGCCGGCGTACTAAGGAGAGATGACCAAACTTCCCGTCAACTTTTCCCAGACGCAACGCTGTTCTTTACCTGAAGCCATTCCATAAAAAGTCTAATAATATCAGTTGTGGAGGAGAGTCTTTGATCACAAAACTATTCCAGCCGATCTCCGTCGGGCCTATGACATTGTCCAACAGGGTGGTTATGACAGCCATGCACCTTAACTATACTCCCGGCGGCGAAGTCACGGATCAATTCATCGACTTCTACTCCGCCAGGGCTCGCGGCGGGGTCGGGCTCATCACCATCGGCGGCGCGGAGATCAACGACCAGGCTTCCGGTATAGATCTCATGCTCTCCATCAAAGATGACAAGTTCATCCCCGGCCTGAAGCGATTCACGGACCGCATACGTTCCGACGGCGCCAAAAGCGCGGTGCAGCTCTACATGGCCGGAGCTTACTCTTTTTGCGGTCTGAGGGGCTTGCCCACCCTCGCTCCCTCGGAATTCAACAGCTATTTCACTCGACAAAAGACCACCGCCATGACCCTCGACGACATCGAGCGGGTTGAGGCCGATTTCGTCAGCGCCGCCGTCCGTGCGAAAAAGGCCGGCTTCGACGCCGTGGAGGTCCTTGGGTCCGCCGGATACCTGATTTGCCAATTCCTGTCACCCAAAACGAACAAGCGCACGGACCAGTATGGCGGCTCATTCGAGAATCGCCAACGCTTCGGCGTCGAGGTGATTCGTAGGATTCGTGAGGCCATCGGCCCCGACATGGCGTTGCTGGTGCGGGTCGCCGGAGCGGACTTCGTCCCGGAGAGCAATACCAATAAGGAGGCCGCCCTATTCGCGGCTGCGGCCCAAGAGGCGGGCGCTGATTGCATCAACGTGACGGGCGGCTGGCACGAGAGTCGCGTTCCTCAGATAACAATGGATCTGCCGCAAGCGGGATTCGCCTACCTCGCGCGCGGAATCAAGGACCATGTGTCCGTGCCGGTGGTGGCGTGCAACAGGATCAACGAGCCCTACATCGCCGAGGAGCTGCTTCAGGAGGGCGTAGCGGACCTCATCGGCATGGCCAGGGGACTGATTGCGGACCCCGAGCTGGTGAATAAGGCCAAGGAAGGCCGCACGTCCGAGATTCGCAGATGCGTGGCGTGCAATCAAAAGTGCTTCGACCACGTGTTTCAACTTCTTCCCGTGGGTTGCATGGTGAACCCCGCCGCGGGCAAAGAGTCCCAAGCGGCCGAGACCCCCACTGAAGCGCCCAAGAAGATCCTGGTGGCCGGCGCCGGACCCGCGGGTTGCGAATTCGCCCTCACCGCAGCCAAACGCGGTCATAAGGTGATCGTATTCGATAAAGATGAGCAAGTGGGAGGACAAATCAAGTGGTTTTGGCAATCCACCCAAAAGCACGATTTCCATTACATCCTGGATTACTACTCGGCGACTTTGCCCTTAGCCGGTGTGGAACTCCGTTTGGGGACCGAGTTGACCCCCGAGATCGCGGCCCAAGAAAACCCAGACCTCGTGGTTGTGGCCACGGGATCAGCGCCCTTTAGACCGCCGGTTGACGCTATCGAGCAGCCGCAGGTGTATCAGGCATGGGACGTGCTGAAGGGGAAGGCAAAGACGGGAACCGATGTCGTGGTTGTGGGGGGCGGCTCCGTGGGCCTCGAAACGGCGGCTTTGCTTGCGACAAAGGGAGCCATCAGCCCCGAGCAGCTGATGTTTCTCACCATTCATGAGGCGGAAACACCCGAGCGTCTGCGTGAACTGGTCCTCAAAGGCGTGAAAAACGTAACGGTGATCGAAATGCTCCCGCGGGTCGGTCAGGACATAGGACCCTCTACGCGATGGGTGCTCTTGAAAGAATTGCAGCTACGCAATGTGAAGTTGTTGGTGAATTGCGCCATGAAGGACATTAATTCCGATTCCATCACGTACACGGACGCCAAAGGCGCCGACGTGACCATCCCAGCCGACACCGTGATCCTGGCCATGGGGGCTCGCCCGGAAAATTCTCTCTCCGCGAAGTTGGAGTCCGCCGGCCTCAACGTGACCGCCATCGGCGACGCAAAGAAGATCGGCCGAATCGGCGACGCCATCTCAGAAGGACGCCGGCTGGGGTGTGAAGTGTAGCTCTCTCACCACGAAGTACGGCGCACTTTTCGGAGACACGCATCGAGCGATAAAGAGAGCGATCTCCTATTCGCGAATTGTGTGTCTCACCATCGGTGAATCCGTTTTTCGGAGGTGTAAACTGCCGTTTAGTCATTCAATCGGCGAAATAAAAATATGTATGTATGAACGTGAAAGTCATGGACCGCCTCATGTACATGTATGGTGTGATAAAGAAACAAAAGGGTTGATCGCTATAGAGAGTCTGGAGATCATCAGCGAACAGAAGATTCCGTCTAACTGTCTCAAACCGGTATTAGAGTGGATGCGACAGGAACGAAATACACTCATGATATTTTGGCGTGAGGCTCGAGAGAGACAACGATTGGGAGGCAATAAGCCATGAAGAGTCGCTTCATAACTAAGGCGATCCCACAAAAGGACTTCACGTTGATCCTTCTTTTTCAGTCCGGAGAACTCAGAATACTGGATATGAAGCCGTTTATACGTGGTGAGAGCGCTTGGGGGATCTTACGCGATTGGGAAGTATTCTCCAGAGTGCAAGTGCAGGATGATTTTGGAGGCCTCGTCTGGACCGATGAACTTGATTACTGCCCTGATTCAGCTTTCATTGACTCAGAGCCTCTTCCGTTGACTATACTGAATGACGTCATGGAGGTTTACTCTCTGAAAAAGAGAGAAGAGGAAGGCTACAGGGTGGCTTAACAGCAACTTACAAGTTCATCGAGCCGGCGCTCGGCTGAACGAACTACGTAAGCCGGACAGAATGGAAAATACCGCCCTTTCATTTCAAGCGACTCCGCTCATCGTGTTCCTAGCACCTTAGCTGCCGGCGCCCGAAGCGGGCAGAGAGAGTCTGTCATTCAAATGACCCACAATGGCGTCGGCGAAAATGGCTTGGGCGTCCTTATTCGCATGTGAGTCAATGAGGGACACGTGAAGACGCGTATAATCCTTCCCCTTGAAAAAGGGAAGTAAGTCAATGTAGTCGATGCCGTTGGCCTTGCAGAAGTCGATGATGATGTGGTTCGACTGAAGAAAGGGGTACTGATCGAAGTTTACCATGATGGGTAAGATCGCCAGGGTGAAACCGACGCCGGCGGTCTTGCATTCGGTGTGAGCATCGGCGATGAAGCGCTTGCGGCGCTCCCAGTAACCGTCCGGGTAGGTGTACATGTCGTTGATGTTCGCAACGAATGATGACGCGTACCAGTCCGGCTTGAAGAATCGAATGAGCGCGCCCACCCTTGTTTTGAGCACGGCCAAAGTCCGCGACTCGCTCGGGTCGAACAGCCGTCGCATCCAGGAGGCCTGGGGTTCATCCGTGGGTTCCCGCTTGTTGATGGGTTGCGAATTATGGAGATTGTAGCCCATAACCACCCATGTAGGTTTTCGCGGCAGGAGAAATGACTTGAAGACGTAGTACTCTTGTTCGGTGTTGTATCCGCAGACGCCGAGATTCCAGACCCGAAACCGTTGCGGCGCCAATACCGTGTTCAGCCTCTTTTCCATGAGCGCAGGGTAGGTCAGGTCTTGGGGAACCCCTTGCCCAAAAGTCACCGAATCGCCCACGACGCCGATGAGCTTTTCGCCTGCATCAGGGGCGGAGGCGAATTCTCGGTCGCGATACCCGTCGGAATTCGTGACCACGCGGACTCCCCCCAGGTTCATGTCCGCATTGGGCTTCATTTTCACGGCAACGGGATCGTCGGTCCTTTGGGACAGGCCGCGAAAATCCATACTGGGGATTACGGCTCGCAGGACAAGCTCGAACCCCAACAAGGTCAACGCGAGCAATACCGTCACGAGGACAATATTGATGATCAGCACACGGCTGAGACGATACGCACTGGACATGGTGTAACCTGGACGATAACGGTTCAGCGGATTCAAGACGTCTCCGGAACTATACCATAACCATCAGGGATTTACCTGCTCAACCTATATTTGGCCCAATCCCGGCGCCAAGATTTGTCAGCGCTCACCTGCGCTGTGTGCATGGCGCTTTCAGCCCCCGGAAGATGTTTTGGGTGTGGATGTCTTACCGCTTGGGGAATAGCCCTTCCAGGGATTTTTGGGGCATGGTTTGTCAACCTCGGGAGCAGCGGCGGGTTGGGCCTCCGCCTTAACGGTCTTCTGATGGGGGTCGGGCATGTACAGTCGTCGCCCCTGAGTTGTCGGCGCTTTCTGAGAAGCCGCCAAAGCCTGGGAAAGGGAAGGCAGTATGTCCTCGGTATGAGTAAGCTCGCTCGCCCCAACCGTCCCGGCCATGAGGAGAAAACCTATGGTGATCGCCGTTGTTCTGAACATGTAACTTCTCCATCTTATGAATTGCGGGAGTTCTTATAGCACAGAAAGAGACATAATTAAAAGCAATTAAGTATATTGCTTTATGTGATGGATTAATGTGAGGCTCGCCGATGTATCAGGAGACTTGGTTTTTCGGCAAAGCAGATTTTTTCAATTTCTTTCTGAGAACATGTATCATGCGCCGAATCATGTATTTGTCGCAGGGACATGCGCGGTTCCGGCACGACGCATAGAAGCGACAAGGCTTTCATGCTTCATTGTGACGATACGTCTTGGGCGTACTTGGAGAGGTTTTGGTGAAAATTTCTTTGATCGCCAATCCGTATTACTCGGCGACGCCGCCGTTTTTCCTTGCTAAAATGCGTAATATTCGATACGTTCAGCTTCTATCTACACGTATCTGCGCGTTCACTCAGCAATCGTAATGTGCATCGGACTCGAGGCGACAGCGCGTCCGATGGCGTTCGGAGGGGAGAGTCGTCTTCTTTCCGAACCAGTCCGTCGATATTGCCGGCGGTTGGGCGATCCCTGGTGAGTTGCGTCGGTAATCTACGTAAAATCTCAAGTTCATTATGGGCTGCAGTACGGAGGACACCGGATGAATCTCCATGAGTATCAGGCCAAGGAATTGCTCGCCAAGCAGGGGGTGCCGATTCCTAGAGGACGAGTGTGCTATGATCCTCTTGAGGCGCTTATCTGCGCACGTGAGCTGAAAACCGACAAGGTGGTTATCAAGGCCCAGGTCCACACGGGGGGCAGGGGCAAGGCAGGAGGCGTGGCGATTTGCCCCGTCAATGACGATATTCGGGCAAAGGCGGCGGAAATTCTCGGCAAGACCTTGGTAACCTACCAAACAGGCCCCCAAGGCAAGCCCGTAAACGCGATCTTGGTGGAAGAAACCCTTCCAATAGACCAAGAGATGTATTTGGGCGTCGTCCTGGATCGTATATCCGGGTTGGTAACCATAATGGCGAGCGGTGAGGGCGGTGTGGAGATCGAAAAGCTCGCTAAAGAATCACCCGAGAAGCTCTTCATCGTATCCATTCACCCTCTTATGGGTCTTTTGCCGTATCAAGCCCGTGAATTGGCCTACAGTCTTTCGGACTCGAAAGTGATAGCCGGAGCGCTCACCAAGGTCATCACGGCCCTATACAACATCTTCGTGAAATACGATTGCACGCTTGCTGAAATCAATCCTCTCATTATATCGAATAATACCGTCTATGCGTTGGATGCGAAGCTCAATCTGGATGACAACGCCCTGTATCGCCATCCCGAGGTGGAAGCATGGCGAGATCGCTCCCAAGAGGACATTGTCGAGCTTTCCGCACGCAGAGACGGCCTCAGCTATATCCGCTTGAGCGGCGACATCGGCTGTATAGTCAACGGCGCGGGTCTCGCCATGGCCACATTGGACCTCATTTCCTACCACGGCGGCGCGCCGGCGAACTTCCTGGACGTTGGAGGCGGCGCAAGTGAGCAGGTCGTGGCGGACGCCATGCACATCCTCCTCGACGACAAGAACGTCAAGGTGGTGTTCATCAACATCTTCGGAGGAATCCTCCGGTGCGATGTGCTGGCCCGCGGGGTCTTAAAGGCGCTCAAGCAACGGGGCGTCTCTCTGCCGGTCATTGCCCGCATAGAAGGCACCAACATAGAAGAGGGTAGGAAGCTGTTCGAGGAATCGGGTCTCCCAATAAAATTGATTCCGTCGCTGGAAGACGCCGCCAAAGAAGTGGTCGCGGTGGCGAAGAAAATTTCAAGCTGATCGTCCCATTAAGCCGGAGGCGTCGGTCGCCGGCTACGAACGTTCTGCTTTCATCAAAAAACACCGTCGTGTACGGGTGTCGCTCCGCCGGCGTGAAGCGGGACCGAAACGGCCGCTCTTTTACGTGTGGAACAACAAGCCTGCGCATGACATGCTCGAATAAAGGAGCCCTCGAGAATGGCAATCCTGGTAAATGAAAACTCACGTGTTATTTGTCAGGGCATAACCGGACGAAACGGCACGTTTCACTCTTTGGCATGCCGTGATTACGGAACCAACATGGTCGGCGGCGTGACCCCCGGCAAGCAAGGTGAAACTGTTGACGGGATCCCTGTCTTCAATACGGTCGCCAAGGCTGTGGAAGAAACCGGTGCGAATGTGTCGCTGATCTTTATCCCCGCCGCCTTTGCCAAAGACCCCATCCTGGAAGCGGTCGCCGCCGGGATCGAGGTCATCGTGTGCATAACGGAAGGTATTCCTCCGCTGGATACGGCAGCGGCGCTCTACACGGTGCTCGAAGAAAACCGCATCCTCATTGGTCCCAATACCCCCGGCGTTATTTCACCGGGCGCCAAGTGCAAGGTAGGGATTATGCCCGGTTACATCCACAAGCCGGGATCGGTCGGTGTAATTTCCCGTTCAGGGACGCTCACCTACGAAGTAGTGGACCAGCTCACCAAGGTCGGACTCGGCCAAAGCACATGCTTAGGGCTTGGCGGCGATCCCGTGGTGGGCCTGAGCTTTGTGGATGTCCTCAAGAAGTTCAACGAAGACCCGGAAACCGAAGCCGTGTGCTTGATCGGTGAAATCGGCGGCTCCGCCGAAGAGCTGGCGGCCGAATACATCAAGAACGAGTTCAAAAAACCCGTCGCCGCTTATATCGCGGGCAGACAGGCGCCTCCGGGGAAGAGAATGGGCCATGCGGGCGCCATTATCTCCGGCGGCTCGGGGACGGCCCAGGGCAAAATCGACGCTCTCCGGACCGCCGGCGTCACGGTCATCGACAACTTGACCCAAGTAGGCGCCGTGGTTAAAGAAATGATTAGGTAATCTCGTAATCCGTGATGATTCACCGGGTGGCCGACATTGCGCCCGATGGAACCATCGTGATCCCAAGCGGTTGAACTATTCGCGGTGAACCCTTACCGCAACCCGTTCCCATAGAGGAGTTGTACATGGCCGGTAATGAAGATAAACTCAACGAACTTCAACGGAGACTTGACCAATCGGACGCCGCCGGGGGACCCGACAAAGTCGCCAAACAACACAAAGGCGGCAAAATGACCGCCCGCGAACGTGTCCTGACGCTGTTGGACGAGGGCACATTCGAGGAAATAGATAAATTCGTGGTTCACAGGTGCTCGGACTTTGGGATGGAAAAAAGCCTCATCCCGGGTGAGGGCGTTGTTACAGGGTTCGGCCGTATCAACGGTCGGGGTGTCTACGTTTTCGCCCAGGACTTCACCGTGTTCGGAGGAAGTCTTTCCATGACCCATGCGCAGAAGATATGCAAGGTGATGGACCTGGCGTACAGGAACGGCTTTCCGCTCATCGGCATAAATGACTCCGGCGGCGCTCGCATCCAAGAGGGCGTGGAAAGCCTCGGTGGATACGGCGACGTGTTCTACCGCAATGTGAAGGCCTCGGGCGTCATTCCTCAGCTTTCAGTCATCATGGGTCCGTGCGCCGGCGGCGCCGTCTATTCACCCGCGGTCACGGACTTTATCTTCATGACCGAGCAGACCAGCTACATGTTCATCACCGGCCCTCAGGTCATCAAACAGGTTACGAGCGAAGTGATCGACGCGGAAAGCCTGGGCGGCGCCAAGGTTCATGGACGTGTGTCCGGCGTGTGCCATTTCCATTATCCCACTGAAAAAGAGACCCTCGAGAACGTCAAGAGGCTTTTGTCCTTCATACCGGACAACAACATGTCGGTAACCCCGGAAGTCCCCTGCGATGATCCCGTGGATCGTGAGGTCCCCGAGCTGAACTCGGTGATCCCCGAGACCTCACGGCGTCCATACGACATGAAGAAGATCATCAAACCGGTGCTGGACAACCAAGACTTCTTCGAGTCCCATGCCCAATACGCGAAGAACCTCATCACGGGATTCGGCCGACTCAACGGTAAGACCATCGGCATCGTCGCGAATCAACCCAACTTTATGGCCGGTTGCCTAGACATTCAGGCATCCGTAAAATGCGCGCGATTCGTACGGTTCTGCGACGCCTTCAATATTCCGCTACTTACGCTCTTGGATGTGCCCGGTTACCTGCCGGGAACGCAGCAAGAACACGGCGGCATCATCAAGCACGGCGCCAAGATTCTTTATGCCTACGCCGAGGCGACAGTGCCCAAGGTGACGTTGATTACACGCAAGGCCTACGGCGGCGCCTACGTGGTTATGTCAAGCAAGCATCTTCATGCGGACATCAACCTGGCCTTTCCCACAGCCGAAATCGCAGTCATGGGACCGGAAGGGGCCATTCAAATCCTGTTCCGAAAGGAAATTGAGGAAGCCGCCGATCCCCAAGCCAGAAGAGCCGAGCTGATCGAAGATTACATCCAGAAATTCGCAAGCCCATACAGGGCCGCGGAGTTGGGTTTTGTGGACCAGGTGATCTTCCCGAAAGACACCCGCCGCACGCTCATTAAGGCATTCGAACAACTGGAGAACAAACAAGTAGATACACCCGAGCGAAAGCACGGCAACATACCATTGTAAGCCGGAGGCCTCGAATGGAAAAACGCATCAGAGTAGTTGTAGCCAAACCCGGACTGGACGGTCACGACAGAGGGGCCAAAGTGGTTGCCCGTGCCATGCGGGACGCCGGCATGGAGGTCATTTACACCGGCCTTCGTCAAACACCGGAAGCCATTCTTCACACCTGCATTCAAGAAGACGCCGACGTGCTGTGCATTAGCTCGCTGTCCGGCGCTCACGATTACCTCTTCCCGAAGATCGCAAAGTTGTTTAAGGATAAAGGCGTCACCGACATTCTCATCCTGGGCGGCGGAATCATCCCGGAAGAAGACATCCCGAAGATGAAGGAAAGCGGCATCGAGGAGATATTCGGACCGGGAACGAGAACCGATCACATCATCCAGTATATCCAGGGCCGAATGGCCAAAGCGTCGTAGCTTAGACACTCGATCCGCAAGCACTCAAAGAGTAATATCGGGGGAGACCTTTCCGGATGGAAGGTTCTCCTCCCATTCGTCCTTTACGACAATTGTTTGCGCCAATCTCACTCGTTTGCAGGCGTGGAAACGATAGTGCCTGCGCCCCTCCGGTGGGCGGCTATTTCCCGTAAAGCCATTTTTTCCAGTCTGCGCGTAAAAATAGTGGAGTATTTGCGCAAGGAGATCCGCTTATGCCGGAAATCTCTCGGTTTTATGGGATTATAATCGCCATTTTTTACAGCGATCATAATCCTCCGCACTTCCACGCTCGTTATGGAAAGGATAAAATAGCAATACGTATTCCCGACTTCACCGTTCTTGAAGGACACCTTCCTCCCCGGGCGTTGGGTCTGACCGTCGAATGGGCCGCAATGCACCAAGAAGAACTTTTGACAAACTGGGAATTGGCGCAACGAAGTCAGCCTCTACAGAAGATTGAGCCGCTCGGATAGGATACACCATAATGTATATCGATGTTGTTTCAGCAAAGTACATAAACGACTACAGAATAGAAGTAACCTTCGAAAATGGAAAGTCGGGAATCGTGGATTTTAGGAAGTTTATACAAAGAGGCGGTGTTTTCGCTCGCCTATCGGTTTTAAATGACTTCAAGCGTTTTCGAGTCAATACGGAACTCGGGACCATCACATGGGACGGCGAAATAGATGTAGCGCCTGAAACACTCTACAATGAGGCCACTGGGGAACCTTTTCCCTTATGGATGGATTGGAGCCAAGCACCGTCGGTTCCCTCCGTCGAGCCGGAGTTGTCCCAAGAAGGTGAATCACATAATTCTGAGTGCATGTAGTTAGCTCCGGATGGGCTCGCGAGTCGGTTTCTTGCACTCGCGGGAAGAATTCGAGTTTCCTCTTGATTTTTCAGCCGAATTCTGCTTTACAGAGGCCGTGCGGTTTGATCCGCAAATTCAAATAAGTAGGAGAAGTGGTTGACATGACGCTGAAGCAAATCAGAGAAAGAGCCCGAACTACCGGAGTCAAGAATATCACACGATTCAGAAAAGACGTCCTCATTAAAGAAATCCAGAAGTCCGAAGGGAACGCCCCCTGCTTTCGAGACATTCACAATTGCGGCGAAGTGAAGTGTCTGTGGAGAGAGGAGTGTCAGGCGTAGGGAGCGACACCTGTGGGCGGAACGCATCGGCGCCTTCAGGACTTGAACATTTGCAAAACGAATTACCTCATGGGTTGCGTGTCTACTCATAGCTGAGGGGATGTCGGCTCCGATTTGATTTTCAAGCGAGCAAGGCTGGTGAAGCGCTCTCTGATAGAGCAGGTTGCGCTACTTTTTTCTAAAAAGAGCGCACTCTTCGTCGAAACAAGGCATGTCTCGTTGAAATACCCGTTTCGGCCTGTGTAAACGTTCCCATGAAAGTCTCACGTTTGGGATGCGACGTACAACGACCACATGGAAGGATTCGATATGGGAGTGGAACCCCCCCAACCACTCTTCTCAGGGGGGTAAGCGTCGGCTCCGAGTTAAAGGGTTGTCCGGCGGTATCCGTACATCCCCCTGACAAGGGGGATACAGGGGTTGAGCCCTGAATATTCAAAATTATTGGATACTTGCATACTGCGTTGTGACGAAAATATCATGGTCGTTCTTGGAGTATGTTAGAGAGGACTTCCGTCAAGAAGGTCCTCCCCAACTCTTCTTTCTTAAAAACGAATCGGGATCACAGTTCTTTCAGGTTTTCGGCGGTGAGCGTCTTGCGTTCTTGTAGGTAATCAACCAGCAGGTCCGTTACGAGCAGGCCTGTGTTGGTTAGGTTGGTTCCGTCTTTGCGGAAAATGGAGTAGGCGTCGCCGCCCTCCGCAAGATAATTATTCGTGGCGACTTTGTAGGTTGCTGTTCGGGCGAAATCCTTGCCCGCCACCCTCTTGATGATGGCGGCTCCGTCGGACACTATGAAGTCCACACCATACGTCTGGAGCTTTCCGCCGCTACCTTCCCGTCGGCTTACGCTCATGTTGAGGATACGTTCCAGGGTCGCGCCCGAGACATTCACGGTCACAACCGTGTCCTCGAAGGGAAGGGCGGTGTAGATGTCGGACAACGTGATCTTGCCTTCCTGGATGCCGCTACGGATCGCGCCTGCGTTGATAAGTCCCACATCAGCCTGAGCGCCGCCGGCCGTCACGTAGGCGATCAGCCTCCCGAAGTTCGTTGAGCCGTCGGTTCTGACAGCTCCCCGCCGACCCTCCAGGTGGACCTGGGTCACGGCGATGAGTTCATCTAAGTCCTTCCCGAGGGTGGACTTGTGTTCGGCGATGAGCTTCTTTACATCGGGGTCTTCAGCGATGGTCGGATCGAGATCCACCAACTCTCCGGTGAATGCGACGACTTGGCCGTGATCCACATCCACGTTGACTCGCCCGACGTAGTGGGCGTACGCGCCGGCCTGAGCGATCACCGTTTGCCCCACCTGAAGCGGCTCCTTGAGCGCAGTGTGGGAATGGCCGCCTATGATAACGTTGATGCGCGGAACCTTCCGTGCAAGCCGCTGATCGTCTTTGACGCCGATGTGGGTCAAAGCGATGACCACGTCATCGGAGTTCACGTCCTTCAAGAGTGTCTTAGCGGTGGACGCTTGTTTTCCGAAGGTCAGTCCCTTCACGTTGCGCGGGAGTGTGGTGAACGGCGTTGACTTTGTGGTGATCCCCATGAGAGCAATGCGTTCCGAACGACTCTGTATGGGTAGCTCAAGCTTATCTTTGAAGATAAGACGGTTCTCTCCATCCCGAATGTTGCCGGAAAGGAGCGGAAATTCCATCATGTCTCTGATACGCAGGAGGTTCGCCAAGCCGTAATCGAACTCGTGGTTTCCCACAACCATGGCCTGCACTCCCATGTTATTCATGAGCTTCACCCCGAGTTCTCCCTTGAATACCATGGAAAACGGTGTACCCGTCAGGAGATCGCCGGCCATAAGCGTGAGCGTTTGCCTGCCTTCGGCCTCGTTTTCCGAGCGCATCCGTTGAATGACCGTGAGCGCTTTTGCGAATCCACCCATGGGCTGGGGGTTTTCTTTGGTGGTGTAGGGCTCGTAATGCGCATGTGGATCATTAAAATGGATGATGGAGAGCTTGATCGGCTCGGCCGAGAGCGTTCCAGGGAAGAAACACACCACCGCAAGAGCCGTGGCCGCCATAAGTAAGCCTGCACACGCCCGGTATAAGGTAAGTCGAAAGAGCGTTCGGAGTTCGGCAGACAACTCAGGGGTATATGCTTGCTCAGAGAAACGCTGTGGTGCGATAAAGTAGCGCATGCCGCCCTCCGTAAGACGCCGATCCGTGGACGGCGACGGATATATCAGTGGATGAGTCGTAGGAGAACCTGGGTTTGCGCCGACAGAAACCCGGTTATGAGCTGCAGAAGCGGCGCAGGCGATTCGCTTTGGACCTGAGTGAGATTGGTGAAGGCCGCCGTGCGAAAAGCTTGCCCCCAATCGTCATTATTCGGTACTACATACATATGCGATGTGTGGTCGGGGTGGCCGGATTCGAACCGGCGACCTCGTGCTCCCAAGGCACGCACGCTAACCAGGCTGCGCTACACCCCGACGGCGATTGTGAGACGGACGGGGATGATCCTCATGCGCTCTCACGCCGTTCATGAAGAGCATAATTATACCTTGAACCTCATGGAATCGCAAGAAGGACGCTGCCTCTTCCCATCGTTGCCACCCTCATTGACTAGGCAAATAGGTCGGCACGCAGCGACGGTAGTGACTCGGGGTTCAAAGCGGACCTTTTCGCCGAGAAGCTTTTCCACACGCTCGTATGCGCTGTTTGCCACGCGGGATGAAGTGTTCCCCGCATATTAACGGCGGTGACTACGACCGCCGCCGCCGGATGATCGCGACTGAAAAGCCCTATTCGACACACCGGAAGATTCATGCAACCGGCTTGTGGAAGACGTAGCCGGCGCGCCGAAGGCCTGTCCCCTGAATCCGCCGGAGTTTACCGGAACAGTGTCGGAGCGCCGCACTCGACTATATGAGGATCGAGCCGATGAACTCGATGATTGCGTGTTCACTGCGTCGGCGCCGGATCGCTGAATTCCTCGGGCCTTTGACGTATAGATCTCAGGGCACTTCGGCGAACCGCAGGGTGTCTTCCACTTAGACCCAGCGGCTTCATTTGTGGTAAGAATTTTCGCCTTTGACATGGTGCTCTTGGTGAGGGCCGAGTCCTGTGTATGCCGAGTGCGGCCTTCGTTTTGGACATTTGGCGTGTCGCGCCGTTCCTCTCGGGAAGCCTGGGGTGGTCTGTCGGGCCGTCGCTCATCCGAGTGACCCGTTTGCGCAGGCGGCGTGACGCCTTGGCCCCGTTCCGGTGGACTGACCCCGGGATCCGGTGATTGCGCAGGAGTCCCACGGTCCGGCCTCGGATCACCCGGAGTTCGTTCTTGAGCCATCGCATAGGGTGATAAAAGCCACATACATGCGGCCAGTGCGATTATTACCGACAACGTATATTTTGTATTCATAACGATTTCTCCAGTGGCGCCGTTCCACCCGCGGAATTGAGATTCGTGACCACTCTTCGGGAGCACGCCAATTAGATGTTTAAACCGGAGACCGGGATTCATACTTCAGGAAATAGACGTTTCGCAAGTGCTTTAGCGGAACCGCGTTTTCTCCATCGCCCCCCAAGCGAGAAGGCCGCAACTCATCCCGGAATCGCACTTCCGTCAAATGATGGAAAGTGACCACGAACTCACGCTCAATACGAGTGCTCTCTAAACCGGACAAATAGTCCAGCAAACGCGATGCCGTTCGCTTTCAAACGAGTAAAGACTGGTGAAAGCTCGTTACAGCAGGTTGCTTAACCGTCTGCATGAAATGTCGAGGGTTGCGTATCCGGTAAACTTGATGGATCGAGGCCTATTCAAGGAGGACGATTGCGTCACGGGCGCCGGGATTTTGCGGCGGCTCCTCGAAGAGCGATCCGTCCTCCATGGTGAGAATGCGGTCAAACACGTCGAGGGCTCGGTGGTCGTGGGTCGCCACTATGATGGTGGCGCCGTACTCGTGAGCCACGGAACGAAACAGCTCCATGACCTGGCGTCCCCTGTGCCGATCCAGAGCGGCCGTGGGTTCGTCCGCCAGAACCAGCTTGGGTTTGTTTGCGAGCGCCCGGGCCACCGCCACCCGCTGTTGCTCACCTCCGGACAGCATGTGAGGCAGGTTGTTCTTCCTGTGGGCCACTTCCAGGTGTTCGAGCAAACTCAGAGCGCGGTCCCGGGCCGGTTTCCCCTTGGTGTGATTGATTTCCAAGGCGAGTTGCACGTTTTCTAAAGCCGTGAGAAAAGGGATCAGGTTGGCCTTTTGCAACACATAGCCGATGAATTTACGCCGATACGAGCGCAAGTGAACCTTTGGGGCACGGCCCTGCATCACGAGATCATTCCCGATGATGAGATCCCCCGACGAAGGAGTGTTGATGAGTCCCACAATCGTCAGGAGTGTGGATTTTCCCGCGCCGCTCGGTCCCACGAGTGCCACCACCTCGCCCGAGTTCAGGCTGAAGGAAATATCCCGAAGCGCTGTGACTTCCGTGTGACCGCTGCCGTAGGTTTTCGTAAGGTTATCCACCCGTATGGCGGTGATCGCCGCGCTCATGACAACACCTCATTGGGTTCGACGCGCATGGCCTTCCAGATGCCTAAGCCGGCCCCCAGTATGGAGATTCCTATGACGATAATCCCTAAGGTCACAAGATCCTCGTTCACGACCACGACTTTTCGTGGGAAAAGCGGGAAGAGCCATGTCCCGGCGTAGTAGGCGATGACGTACCCGATTGCGCCCAAGATGAGCGCCTGCTGCAAAATAAGGTTGAGGATTACCCCGTTCCCCGCTCCCATGAGCTTCAACATGGCTATATCGTGCGTCTTATCCAAGGTGAGCGTATAAATGATCAGCGCCATAATAATCGTGCTGATAATGATGAGCAGCGTTCGGAAGAGCTTCAATTGACGGCGGGCGCGGTCTACCATGCCTTGAAGGAGAAAGTTTAGCTGCTCGTCTTTAGTGTGGACCGAGATGTCCGCCCAGCCCGAGAGATTCGCGACCACTGCGGCTCGATCGGCGCCCGGTTCCAGCCGTGCAAGTATGGCGCTCACCATAGGCGGTGCAATGGCTGCTAATTTTCCTGACGGCAGCTCCGCCCGCTCGACCATAGGGGGTAGGGTTGAGCCGATGTCCTGCTTGGCTATTCTACCGCGTCGAGCCTTGCGCTCCATACGAATGGCCTCGCCCGGGTAGTCAAATTGAATATCCAAGCTGTCCAGAAGCGTGAAAAAGGCCAAACCGTCACCTCCGGTGCTGGTCATGCCGCTTGTAATCCCCACGACGGTGTAGTCATTCTTGCCTAAGTGGAGCTTTTCCCCTAAACGCAGCCCAAGGATCTTGTCCGTAATCACTTCGTAGTGAGCGGCGCGCAAGGCCCTCCCTGCAATGATAGGGGTCCAATCGCCCTTGTCTTCGGGCCATGAGAGCCCCTGAGCCTGCATCCGCAACGGTGATCCGTTATGGTCCCGTTGGAGGGAATACGTCACAAAGGAGCGAGCGTCACGCACCCCGGAGACGGCTCGCACACGGTCTTCGAGGGTCCGCGGCACACGGGAAATCTCCGCAAAGGGGCCTTTAGTCCCACGTTGGACAATCCACAGGTCCGCGCCGATGGTATCCACAACGAGCGTCGCCTCTTCGATGAGCCCGCGGTAAATGCCGCCCATCCCCATGACGATCATCAGGAGGAGCCCGATGCCTACGGCCGTTAATGTGAAACGGGACAGATTGTGCCGAATGTCCTTCATTGCGAGATTCATTTGGCGTATACTCGCTGATTGTCTTTGAGGGCGTTCAGATCCGGTCCTACGATGAGGGTTTCGTCGGGACTAACTCCTTTTGTGACTTCTGTTTGCCCGCGGCCATGAAGCCCCAGGGTAATGGGTCGCCACAAGGCTCGACTATTGTGCATGACGAACACGCCGGCCTTGCCGCGGCGCCATGTTATCGCCTTTGACGAAATGAGAACAGCCGCGGGTTTGCTCGCCGTCCGAATATAGACCTCGGCCCGCTGACCTACGGCCCAATTCTCCGGGAGTTCGGTCACGCCGACGTCCACACGGAATTCACGGGTTTCGCGATCCACTTCTCGGCCCAGGCGAACCACCTTTCCGGTGTACTCCACGGCGGGTTGGGAGCGAAACACCACACGAGCCGGCTGACCAGTCGCGACGGCGCTCATGGCGGATTCATCCACCCACGCGGAAACCCACATCTCTCGTGAAGAAAGCAGCTGAAATATCGAGGCCCCGGGGACTACCACATCGCCTATCTCTCGGTCACGCCGAATAATAAGGCCGTCAAACGGCGCGGTAATCACCGTGTCACCCAAACGGGCTTGTTGGAAACGAAGCCGTTCCTTCGCCGCCATGAGCCGTCGTTCGGCCTCGGCAATGGCCGCAGTGGCCCGACTCACGTCGGCGTCGGCTACGGCAAGATTCTGCGCATTCTTATCCATTGCCTCCTGGGAGATACTGTTGGTGGCGCGCAGGCCCATGTACCGATCATAGTCACGCTTAGTCTGATCGAATATCGCCGTTGACTTGACAAGATCGGCCTTCGCGCGCTCGACCGCCGCTTCCTCCGCCTGCACAACGGCCTCCTGGGTGGTTACTTCCCAACGGAAGTCGCTATCATCCAGTCGCGCCAAGCGTTGCCCTTTTGTGACGCGGTCGTTCTGGTCCACGGGGAGTTCCACGAGCAATCCCGAAATCTTTGAACTCACGGAGGATTGGTAGTGCGCCTCGAGAGTCCCTGTACCCATGACTTCCCCGACGATCGCTCCGGTGGTGACGGCCGCCGTCATGACTGGAACCGGCCTGAACTTGACCGCATAGAGGATCACTCCCACAATGATCAACAGGAGTATCCACTTCGATGTTTTTCTCAGAAGATCGGGAACACCGACCACGTTCGTCTCCTCTCACTCTATAGATACAATGTCCGATTAAATGACGCGGCGCCGACCGAGAAACGCCCTACGCAGCCACGGCGATGAGCACGCCATCCGGCCTTGCGCCCCCGCCGTATTCCGGGTGAACTGAACGAAACGGGTTCATCGTACCGCCGCCGTGAGGTTGTGATTGAATCCCGCATCTATAATGTATATAGTACGTCGCACGATTTCCCGCGGCACAGCACCCCCGCGTCGCAAAAAGATCTACCGGTGTGGTCTTTACCGAAGGAAACCTCTCAAGCCCGGTGAACTCTTGTATGCGAAAAGCCCCTGCTGCGGCGTGCCACTATACGGGTATCTCCAGGAGCGATGTATGTCCATCCGATTGCTGATAGTGGACGACGAAAATGATTTTGTCGAGGTCCTGGCCCAGCGTCTGCAAACCCGTGGATTCTCCGTGAAAACGGCGGCCTGCGGCGAGGAAGCGTTAGACTGCGTACGAGAACACGACTTCGACGTGGTGATACTCGACGTCATGATGCCCGGTTTAAACGGCGTCGAAACACTTCAGGAGATCAAGAAGTTACAGCCCCTGACGGAAGTCATACTCCTGACGGGCCATGGGGCTCTGGACATAGCAATCGAGGGTACAAAGCTCGGCGCCTATGATTACCTGCTCAAGCCCACGGACATCCCCGACTTAGTAAAGAAGATCACTACAGCATATGAGCGCCGCCGCGAAAACGAGGCAACGCAAGCATAGAAGCGTTCGAAAGTAAAGAAAAGATGAGGTTTTGTGAACCCGACGCTTTACGGCCCCGGTAGACCGCTGAGAAGGGCTACTCTTTGCGAGTCGCTTTCACGGGGATGATTGTGGCGAAGATCCGTTTTCGTAGAGTAGGATTTGCCCACTTCCATCCGAGAATATTTGGTGTTGGCCATGACGGTATTTCTCCTCAAGGAAAGAGGGTTGTGCCCGTTGTACAGGTATTGGAGAGCAGTTTCGGAGTAGCCTTGTTTCAGGAAGGCCCCCCCCGACAGTAGTCTCTGATTGGGCGTTCCCATTAACGTCTCTATACGATTATGCTTCGTTGTCGCGCCTCGCGCGATGGACGATGACTTCTAAACGGCGATCTGCGTCAGCGCTGCGCCGACAATTTTGAGCAGGAGTTTGCGGTGCGATCTCAACTAAAGTCACTGCCGAGGCTTATACTCACGGCCGTGGGGCTTACCCTCATGACGCTCCTTATGGCCCCTATAATCCTCGTGAGAAGCTTGTTCCCTAATTCCCATTACAGAACATACCGACTGGGTCGCGCATGGAACTGGGCGGTGGCCAAATTCATGGGCGTCACCTTCAGCATTACCGGCGTCGAGAAGGTTGACCCCGATGAGTCCTATATCATCACTCCGAACCACCAAAGTTTCGCTGATATACTGGCGCTCTATGTGAAGCTGCCCGTTCCGTTCAGGTGGGTCATTAAGAAGGAGCTTCTCAAGATACCCATTTACGGGCCGGCGCTGGGCGCCACGGGGGCGATAGCCCTTGACCGGGCCGACCGACAGCGCTCCGTGAGTAGTCTCCAAGAGGGTATAAAGGACCTGGCGCGTGGCTTCTCGCTCGTCATATACCCTGAAGGGACCCGCACTCCTGATGGGCTGCTCCACCCGTTCAAGAAGGGCGCATTTATGATGGCGGTGCAAACCGGGCTTCCCATCCTGCCCGTCACGTGCAACGGCGCCTTCCAGATTCTGCCAAAGAAGAGCTTTACGGTGCGCCCCGGTC
>JBBRBO010000069.1:0-20201 GCA_038205805.1 Desulfomonilales bacterium | reverse complement strand
TAATATGCCGAAAGCGGCCTTTTCTCCTTGAGAAAAGCCGGTTTCGGCCATTTAAAAGTTCTTGGAGAGGGGTTCGGGGAGAAGCCTTCTTTCAAGAAGGTTCTCCCCGATATTACTTCTTTGGCTGCGCATTGGTATTAGCTCATGGGCAGTTCACCCGGCGCCTTGTTCGTAAGCTTTATTTCCGTAGCAGCGCCCGTCGCCGGCGCTTAGTCCACTCGCACGTACAACGCCCATACCCTCCCAGCGCTGCGTTTACTCGCTCAGGTACTTCTCAGCTACCAGAGCGCGGCGCACCTTGTCGCCCATACCTTTAGGTGTGCGCAAGAAGATTTGCGCCGAGGCTTTGCCGTTCCCTATGGGTAAAATCCCCACAGCCGGATCAGTGGCGGGATTCAGCTCCCAGATCGCACGGGGAATAATACCCGCCCACTGAGCTACCTTGTATAACGGCACGTCCTTGGTGAGCTTGAGCTGGTCCAGGGAATCGTATGTCCACGGCTGGATCTTCGGTTGCGGCAATTGGTAAAATCCCTTATGAGTGTCGATGATCTTCAGCGCCACGACTTCAGGGATGAAGTTTTCCGAGTAGATAGGCATCACGAGATCCCAAAAGCCGTAGCCCTTTCCCTGAGTCGCGATTTCTTCCACTTTTTCCGAGCCGTCAAGATACCCGGAAAGGATCATCAGCCAATCGCCGACATTTTTACGCGACATGTTCTGCAAGATTGAAGCGGCTATACGGGTGGAAATCACCGGGTCTCGGCGATCATCCCACTCCGCGGTGGAAACCCATTGACTTGATGAGCGGCTTTTGTCCTTAAGCGGTCCCAGAGCCCACCAGCCGACACCGCCGCCTCGTGTCTTGCCTCGGGGCGACAAACGGCTCAAGAGACCGGCCACGTACAGGGCGTCGGCGGGGATCTTCTCCTCCGCAAGGATGCGACCGATGACGCCTTCAAAGGCTACCAGACGGTCCAGGATCTCCAGGGTAACGGCCCGGTGATCCATCAGGAGATAATTAACGCGATCGAGCACCCTGGCGGCCGCTTCCGGTCGGTTCAGGGGCACGGAGGCGCCCGCGAAGGCGTATTTCTTATGGGCGATGTCAGGGGGAAGCGTGTAGGCGCCGCCCACAAGACACGAACTCTGCGCGTAGACGGTTGCTGCTGCAATGAGACAGAAGATCGATAGGGTTAAGATAATAGCGGCTTTACGGGCCGACGTAGAATATCGCATTACATCAAGACCTCGTTTCGGGTGATGATAGGTGAACGACTTACGGACAATACGGCTCTATGTTTGGACTTCCCCATACGTGATTTCCAATAGTTGCGGGTTCCCGGTGAACGGTTACTCTTTCTTATGACAGGTAAAATTAGTAAACGCTTCTTGTGAAGCGGTTTTCCCAATCTTGGCTCTTCAGTTGCGAACGGGTATCAGCCTGCCGGATCGTCTTCCCCTGGGTGGAGTTCCATCTTCTTGCGGAGAGAGGCCAAATCGGACAACACATTCGCCACCCTGGGGTGATCCGAACCCAAGTTCCGCTCGAAGAGCAGCAAGGCGCGGGAGTAGAAGGACTCCGCCTTGGCGTATTCTCCGTCTGAAGCGCAGAGGGACGCCGAGAGATAGAGATTCGCCGCAAGGTCATACCAATCGCTGCTCTGCTGGATGTCTTTGGAAGACTCCTGAAAGGCCAGGATTACTCCCTTGAAATCGCCCATCTCATCGGTGATGGGTGAAACATTCGTGGTTACGTAGACTTCCGTGTCGGCGCCCGTTACAAGCATGTTCTGAAACTGACCCGTCACACCTCCCGCCGTGAGCGGCTTCTTGATAGGATTATCGAGAATCTCGCCGGTGGTCAACTCCTTGAGGCGCAGCACTTCGGTGAAATGCAACCCCACTGCCTCTCGGCCGGACCAGCCCGTCAACGCTTCGCCTGCGGCGTTCATGTACGTGATGAAGCCATTGGCGTCCGTCATTACCAAACCTGCGCCGAGAAGCTTTACCGAAGCGGCGAATCCGCTTGTCACATCTTTGTTCGCAGCTTCCGCCGAGTGCTTGTAGAGACTGATCTCGATGGTGGTTCGCAATTCCGCTTCCGAGAAGGGTTTAATGAGATATCCCATGGGCAAGACGGGTTTCGCCCGCTGCACGGTGGCCTCATCCGCATAAGCCGTAAGGAAAACGACAGGCACGTCGGAGACGCTATGGATTGCCTTTGCAGCGTCGATGCCGTCCATGTCCCCTTGCAGTCTGATGTCCATAAGCACCAGGTCGGGTTTTGTTTCGTCCACTCGACGAATAGCGGCCTCTCCCGAGGATACTATGCCGGCGACGCGGTAACCCAAGGACCGCAGCTTTTCTTCCAGCTCCATTGCGACGATGATTTCGTCTTCAACGATGAGGATGTTCGCCGGTTCCATTATTTGCCCTTCCGGTTTGCTATTGTAAACGTAATTTTCACCTGAGCGCCGCCGTTGTTCTTCACTTCCATTGCGCCGCCCAATTGGAGTTCCGTAAGGTTTGCGATCAGTTTGGCGCCGAGAGATTTTGAGGAGCGAAAATCGAAATCCGCAGGCAAGCCGCAGCCGTTATCGGCAACCACGATGGTGTAATCGTTCCCCACAGCCCTCAACTGTATGCGTATCTCCCCGGGACCGGCGGCAAACGCGTGCTTAAAGCAGTTCGAGACCAGTTCATTGATGATGAGTCCGCAAGCCAAGGCCGTCCCCACGTTCATGGAAACATCGTCTACATCCAGCTTGAGACGAATCCTCGACCCCGAATCCGGGTAATACTGAAAAAGAGCGCCGGTTATCTCCCGCACGTAATCTTGTATATCTATACGAGCCAAGTCCTTAGATTGACAAAGCTTCTCATGGAGCGACGCCATGGATCGTATGCGCGTTTGGCTGTCCCGGAAAATGTCTTTTATGCTCTCATCTTCCAGACCGGCTTCTTGCAAAGCCAACAGACTTGAGATGATTTGGAGATTATTCTTCACGCGATGATGGACTTCCTGGAGGAGGGCTTCCTTCTCACGCAACGACGCGCGAACCTCGTCCTCGGCCTTTTTACGCCGTGTAATATCTCTCGCGATGCCGGTCACGCCGATTGCGACGCCTGTTTCATCGAAAATCGGCGTTCGGATGATCTCGTAGCATCTGCTCTCCCCTGAGGCGTCGGTGATGGTTTCCTCTTGGCGTTCGGAATGTCCCGAACTTATGACCTGCATATCGTTGGCAGCGCGAGTAATCGCCAGATCTGTTGCGCACGCGTCCGGCGAGGTCTTGCCCGTGAGTTCCTCCGGGTCGATACCGCAGGCGGCGCCGAAGGCTTGGTTGACCGCTACGAACCGGCACTGGGCATCACGTAACCAGGCCATGTCCGGTATGTTGTCCATGAGCGCCTTTTGGCGACGGCGAATTTCGGTAAGATCATTGTTCGCGGACAGCAACTCGGATGTCCTTTCCAGCACGCGCTTTTCCAGCTCAACTCCGGCTTTGCGAAGCTCTTCTTGATAGCGCTGGTTAATCACGAGTTGCCGTTTTTCCGGGGTAAGGTCTTCCACCAGAAGCATCACGGACTGCGCCGGCCCTAGTCGTAAGGATCGAAAATTCATGCGCGCCCAAATCCGCTTATCGTCGATCTGCAAAGGAGATTCGGCCACTCCGGATTTGCGGGTTTCAAATATGCCTTGAATGAGTTCCTGAGCAGCCGCCGCGGAGGTCGTCGTAGGGAAGAGAGAGGCGAACGGCTTCCCCGACATCTTTTCGTACTCGGGGCTGATTTTCCCGCAAGCTTGGTTGAGAAAGGTAATTTCCAGGGAGCGCCCCACCACAATGGCGGGAATAGGCAGGGCTTGAAGCAGCTTACCTATAGAGGTTGTTTCAATGCCCCTCAGATCAAAGCTCCCCGAGCAGGTCATGTCCGGCGTAATCAATCCCCCTAAGTCGATGATCTCTTCGGATGGGCTCTCCTGCCTGAGAAAGTGCGGACCACTTTCCGACGAGTCGATAGAAACGGGGGAATCGGCTTTCTCATCCTGCATGTCAAATCTCCCCGGGAGAACAGCGCTTCCAGGCGTGTAAACCTGCGTCACTGGTGAGGGGATCTGAAAACGGCCGGTTCCGGATGCGCCGCGGTAATCTGAACCTTCGGAAAGCCGAACGAGCCCCCCAAAACGATCTGTGCTGTTTCCTCGAAAGGTAGTAGGCGCGGGGTTTACGTCGGCTTCGCTCCCGACGGCTTCCGCAACACAACGTGGTGAATCGGATGGTCAAGACAACGCCGGCGCCTACGCAAATCCATTTACCCTATTCTGAACACGTGAATCCATAGCACCGCAGCCTTTGTGGCTCACTGGGCTTGAAGCGGCTCGCACCGCATATCACATAGTTTATCGGTTCTGAGATCCTGAGCACGCTTATCTACTTTTTTAGTATAGCTTGTGGATGGGATTCAGCAAGATTTTTTTCGTCGTAATGGCTGGTTGGGGCCGTTTTGACCCATTGCATCCTCAGTGTAAACGAAAAAGGCGCGCACCCGTGACAAGATCGTCGGCGCTACGCGATGAACGGTTTTGAACTCGAACATTCTATGCTATTACTATCTGATCGAGGGGCTTCATCTACGGATAACCCTTTATACCGATACGCTTCCCAACGGAGTAACATTGGTGAAGGTCATTTTTGTACGATCAGGTTTTCTTGACGTCTATCTGAGAATGTTTACGATGCGCCGAAAGGGGTATTTTCTCCCTGAGAAAAGCCGGTTTAGGCAATTTTAGAAGTTCTTGGAAAGGGGTTTGGGGAGAAGCCTTCTTCCAAGAAGATTCTCCGCGATATTACTTCTTTGAGTGCGCATTGGTATGAGAGCGAAGGGGCGCCCTGCTACAATCGGCAAGCGGTGAACCATTAGGGAACCGAAACGCCCCGGTATTTCACTTACGAGCAGTCATAATGCAAAAAGTGCTGGCTATAGCCGGGTCCGATTCCGGCGGAGGTTCAGGGATACAAGCCGACCTGAAGACCATTCTGTCTTTGGGCGGGTACGGTATGAGCGTCATAACCGCGGTCACGGCGCAGAACACACTGGGTGTTCAGGCGGTCGCGCCCATGAATACGGAAATCGTTCTCATGCAGCTCGAATCCGTCCTCAGCGACATCGGCGCCGACGCGATCAAGACGGGCATGCTCGTCAACAGCGATATTGTGACGGTCGTATGCCGAAAAATCGACAAATACCACATTGACAAGGTAGTGGTTGATCCCGTGCTCTCGTCCACCTCGGGTGTTTGCCTCTTGGATGACGCAGGTCGTTCGGCGATGATCAAGGATTTGTTTCCGCGCACGTACCTGCTGACACCGAATATCCCCGAGGCGGAAAACCTCACCGGTGGCCGGATCGAAACCATCTCGGATATGAAAAAGGCGGCTAAGAAACTCCAGAAGATGGGACCGAAGTACGTGCTCATTAAGGGCGGCCACCTTGTGGATTCGCCGGTGGATGTGCTGTATGACGGTATTCAGAACTACGAGTTCATGACTCAGCGTGTGCGGACACGACATACCCACGGCACGGGCTGCACCCTTGCGTCCGCAATTGCGACCCTTCTCGCCGGCAATATATCGCTCATGGAATGTATAGATCAGGCCAAAAGATACCTTTACCGGGCGCTGCGTTTCTCCCTGAGCATCGGCAAGGGCATCGGCCCCACGAATCATCTCGCCTCGCTCCTGCGGGAGGTCGCAAGAACCCACGTCATAGAGGAACTGGACAAGGCTCTGGACCGCTTGAAGAGGCTCAACATCGGTCACCTAATCCCGGAAGTGCAATCCAATCTGGCGTACGCAATCCCCTTCGCTGAGACGGTGGACGACGTGGCGTCCTTCCCGGGGCGTATCATCCGCATGGTGAACACCATGGACACGCTTGCCTCCGCTAAGTTCGGGGCCACTCGGCAGATCCATCACCTTGTGCTCGCCGCCATGGAATACGATCCCGAACGTCGAGCCTGCATGACCATTCAGTATTCGGACACGCTTGTGCGGCGCCTCCGATCTTTGGGATGCCTGGTCGCGGAATTTGACAGAACCCGCACTCCGCCTGATCTTGCTCAAGAGGAAGGCAGCACCCTCGCGTGGGGCGTTCAGGACGTAATGGAGGAGCTGGGCCGCGTCCCGGATGCGATATTCGACCGCGGAGCACCGGGCAAAGTCCCAATGACACGGATATTCGCTAAAGATCCCGCGTCCATAGTGAATCTCATAGCAAAGCTTTAGGTCGTTGCCTCTATACGGGAAATGGTTATCGTACAAGAAGGGATTGCCCGCCGATGCGACGGCCGGCCGCAATCCTCGCATAAATGCAACTTCTATGAAATCGAGCGCAATGTCAAAACTACTTATTGATCCGTATGATCGTCATATAGAATACCTGCGAGTTTCCATCACGGATCTGTGCAACTTGAGGTGCGTGTATTGTCGTCCGCCTGAAGGTGTTAAGCTCGTTTCCCACGACGAAGTATTGCGATACGAGGAAATCCTCACCATCATCGAGGCGGCTCAGGAATTGGGCGTGAAAAAGATCCGCGTCACGGGCGGCGAACCCCTGGTGCGGCGAGGCGTCATCGACTTCCTTGCGCGGCTTGCGAGTCTCGACGGCATTCAGGACTTGGCGCTCACTACCAACGGTGTTCTCCTTTCGGACAAGCTCCTCGACTTGAAGGCGGCCGGTTTGACGCGACTCAATATCAGTCTTGACACGCTGCGCCGTGACGTCTTCAAGGCAGTGACGGGCTATGACGGTTTAGACGCGGTTCTCAAAGGCATTAAGGGTTCCCTTTTAGCAGGATTTCACCCCGTGAAGGTCAACGTGGTGCTCTTGGCCGGCGTCAATGAGGCGGATATTGTGGATTTCGCTCGCCTCACCCTGGACTATCCCCTTGAGGTGCGATTCATTGAGCGCATGCCGTTCATCGGTGAACACGCGGTCCAACGTGTGGACTCCTTTCCCGGCCGCAAGGCGCTGGACATGATTACAAGCGAGTTGGGGTCCCTAGAGCACGTGTCGGCCGCGCTCTTAAACGGGCCGGCTGTGTTGTATCAACTCAAGAACGCAGTGGGCAAGATCGGGCTCATCGAGCCGATAACCGGGCATTTCTGCGGGACCTGCAACCGCCTACGACTCACCGCCCGCGGTACGCTGCGACCCTGCCTCATGAGCTCACGAGAGTTCGATATTCGAGGTCCACTACGTGCGGGCGCTTCCCAGGCCGAGCTGCTTGCTCTCATTCGATCCGTAGTGGCCGCCAAGCCCTTGGGAAAGCCTGCGGAATCCTTCGGCTTATCCACGGGCATGAACAGCGTGGGCGGCTGAGCGGCGCCGGCGTATGCAGCTTTCTTTCATAATAGTCAACAAGAACACGGCCGCCATGCTCCTGGATTGCTTGGCGCACATTCACGCTTCCGTCGGAGTTGATTCCTTTGAGGTCATAGTTGTGGACAATGGGTCCGTCGATTCTTCAGTGGAGGATGTGAGGCGGGAATTCCCCCACGTGAAGATCATCGAGGCCGGGAGAAACTTGGGTTTCGCGGCGGCGAACAACCGTGCCATCGCCGAATGCCGAGGGCGATATGTCCTGCTGGTGAATACCGACGCCAATGTGGAACCGGATTGCGCGAGCCGACTCGTAGCGCTCATGGAGGCCGATCCACAGGTGGGCATGGTGGGGCCGCAGCTCTTGAATGCGGACCGATCGAGACAGACGTCCTTCGAGACGCCGCCGACCCTTGCCACCGAGACCCTGAACCGTAGCCTGCTCAAGCGCATTCTCCCGAACCGGTATCCGAGCAAAAACCGCGTGTACACGGAACCCACCCCGGTTGAAGCCGTGATCGGCGCGGTCATGCTCCTTCGCAAGAGCGCCCTCGACGAGGTAAACAACTTCGATGAGGACTATTTCTTCTTCCTCGAAGAAACGGATCTTGCGCTGCGTCTGCATCGCGCGGGGTACAAGGTGATTCATCACCCCGGCGTGTTTGCGGTTCATTTGCAAGGGGGCACGGCCAAGTCCTATCGAAGCGACGCACGCATCGAGTTTTATCGCTCGCGCTACACGTTTTTCCGAAAGCACTATGGCAATGCGCGGTGTGAGATCCTCAAAGCGGTTTGCACCCTCAATTTGACCCTCAGCGTGTTAGGCTTGGGGATAGCGGTGCCCGCCACGCTGGGACAGGTGGATTCTCTGCGACGAAATTTCGCCTTGAAAAAAGCCCTCTGGAAGTGGCATCTTGACGGCACGCCCAACGGAGTAGGCTTGCCGCGCACCTAACAAGAATCCATAATGTAAGAAGTGATTCTGGGGGGAGCTGCTTTGCAACAAAAGCTTCGCCCATCTTTCTTTGTTAAAAGCACATGGGTACATATGAGCGGTGTATGGGCCGGCGTACGCTCGTCTAATTACACGAAAGCGGCCTTGTATCGAATTGCACAATCCTTTGTCGTATTCCCACGGTAAGCCGCCGGACGTTCGTTCAATGCAAACGAACTCATTGTTTTGAAAATGAGAAGCGCTGCTTCAGCGGGTGTAATAGCAATGCGTAATCAAAGAAGTGCTATTGGGGAGAACCTTCTTGAAAAAAGTTTCTCCCCAACCCCTCTCCAAGAACTTTCGGCGAATCTTAGACATTCTCAGATAGACTTCAAGAAACCTAATCTCGCAAAAATGAACTTCACCAATAGTACTCCGTTGGAAGCATATCAGTATAAGGAGGCCGCGGACCGGGGATTCTCCCCCTTACGTGATAATGATTCTTACTAGATAGGACTCGACCTCGCTTTTCTATTACAGCAAGCTATATATGGGTTTCACGGGAAATAGTATTTTTGACTTGACAGAGCTTTTTTATTGTGCCATATTGGTAATAAGCGGAAAGTTCTATCCGTTAATCAATCACAACACACACAGCGTTTTCCACGGGCAGGGGCGCCGACCTTCGTTCTGAGTAACGCCCAACTATCCCTGAAATACACCTGTTCAGCGACAATACGCGCCCAACTTTCCCCGACCGTACGCAAACAGGGTTCCTATCGAAGGGCGGAGCCACAAAGTTTTCACTTGCGGGAACTCTTTCAATCATTGAACTACATTTCAGCCGATCATGGGGGCGATGGAACTTTTTCCGTCTTTCCAACACAAGACAAAGGAGAGCATAATGATAAGTGGATCACATTTTACTACACATGGAAGCCTAGAACAGCGCGTACAAACCTACTCGATCACGAGAAATACATCATGCGACTGTCACCAAACACCTTTGGTCACCCCTGTGAATCCCCGCGGCCATAGCGAACAGGAGACCTCAGTCGGCACGAAAGTCTTTCCGCAAAACAATACGACTCGCCGTCAAAATCCCTTGACAATATATGTTTATTCATATATTCCTACTGTTATATACATAGCGCGGAGGAAGAATGAAAAAATCAGGTATCTCAAGAAGAACGTTCCTCTGCGGGTCGGCCGCAGGCGGAGCATTACTCCTCACCGCTTCCAACACTCGCCCCCTGGCGCGGACACCACAAGTCGCCTCCGGGGACATCAAGATGACCCCTACCCTCTGCGACGGTTGCGGAAATTGGTGCGCCCTTTACGCCTACACCAAAGGCGAGAAGATCTGGAAGGCGGAAGGCAATCCCATAGCCGGAAACAACAAAGGTCGCGTCTGCGGCAAGGGTCACGCCCTCCTCCATGAGGTTTACAATCCCGATCGCATAAAAGGGCCGCTCAAGAGAGTAGGTCCGAATAAGTTCGAACCCATCTCATGGGAACAAGCCTACAAGGAAATCGGCGCGAAAACCCGTGAAATCGCCCTGAAGAATGGGCCTGAATCCCTGTTCTGGCTTCACTATCCCGAAGGCAACGCGGCGCTGGCCAAGCGCTTCATGACCGCGCTCAAGTCGCCGAACGTATTTTCCCACGGGAGCACCTGTTTCCTCCCGCGCAACATCGGGTGGTGGTTGACCACGGGGTCGAGCAAACCCGAACACGACTTCGAGAACACACGGTTCATTCTCCTCATCGGGCGAAATCCCGCGGCGGGCTTGCAACTACGGCAGCTCCGTGACATCCAGCTTGCGCGCAACGACGGCGCGCGCCTCGTCGTGGTGGACCCCCGGTGCAGCGAAGCGGCCGCCATGGGTAATGAGTGGCTCAGCATTCGACCCGGCACGGACTTGGCGCTCATGTTGGGGCTCGCCCATGTCATGATTAAGGAGAACATCCACAGCAAGGAGTTCGTCGACAACTACACGGTGGGTTTCGAGCAGTTCGCAGCCGAGGTCACTCAGTACACCCCGCAATGGACCGCGGACAAGACGTCACTCCCTGTGGAGCGCATCGTAAGCTTGGCGCGCGAAATGGCCGCAGCAGCCCCCAGAGCCGTTATCCATCGCGGGTATCACGGCGCCATGGGCACACAATATAAGAATAGTCTCCAACTGGTGAGGGCCGTGGGATGCGTCAATGCGCTCCTGGGGAACTATAACCAACGGGGTGGTTTGTTCGAGGCCCCCAAGGCGAAACTTGGTAAGCTGGACCCCACCAAGCACCCTGAGCCGCCCAATGTCCCCGGACCTATGGTGGACGGCAGCGGTGCCCCGAACCGGTATCCCATCACCCCGAGGGGACACGGGATAACACACGCTATCCCTGAACTGGCCATGGCCGGCAAGCTGAAGGCGGGATTTGTATACCACAACAACCCGTTGCGGACGAACCCGAATCCCGCGCGCGTCATCGAGGGTTATCGCAAACTCGAACTCCTGGTGAGCTTCGATTACGTTCTCTCGGAGACGGCTTCCGTGGCGCATTACGTGCTTCCGGAATCCTATTACCTGGAACGCGACGATGTGGTTCACACCAATCACTCGTACAAATCCAAGCAGATCGCCATCAGGCAGCAGGTGATGAAGCCGTTGTACGACACGAAACCCGTGGTTCAAATCTTGGTCGAGCTGGCGCCGCATCTGGGTATCGGCGAATACTTCAACTTCACATTGGAAGAGTATAACAGGGCCTCGCTGGAGGGGCTGGGCGTCACCCTCGAGGATCTGAAGCGCGAGGGCGTCATTGATCTCGGCGGCGACTGGACCCCCGGTGAACCCACGTTCACAACTCCAAGCGGAAAGCTGGAATTCGTGTCTTCGATACTGAGCAATCTCAATCTGCCGGCCGTGCCTACGTGGGAAGCGCCGCTGACTGCGCCCGACCCCAAGGACAAGCGCTCCTTCCGGCTCATCCATGGGAAGCAGGCGTACCATACCCATGCTCGTACGGCGAATCAACCATATCTCAAGGAAATCACGAAGATCAAGGATTCGGCGAGGATTTGGATTCATCCCCATCGGGCGCAGGCCTTAGGGATTCGTGACGGTGATTTCATCACGGTGACGTCCACAGTGGCCGTAGGCAAAGCTAGAGCCAACGTCACCGACGGTATTCACCCGGATTGCGTGTTTCTCCCAAGCGGGTACGGCGTGTTTTCCAGGAACCTGAGCACGGGTTTTGGATTCGGTGTCAGTTACAACGACTTCCTACCCACGTATTTTGATCCGGTTTTGGGACACTCGATGTCCGGGGAGATCATCGTGCTCGTGGAAAAGGCCGTGTAATGGCGGCGAAACTCAACGGAAGGGAATGCGGATGCGTTCACGGCGTAACCGCCGACCACTTCAGATCAGAACGGGAAGGTTCGGAGGAGATATGAGTTTTCCATCAGGACTCACCGGACACAAAACCGACTCGAACCCGGTGAACCTTTGAGGCACGTCATCAGGAGCCCACAATGCCCCGTTACGGAATAGCTATTGATACGACACGGTGTATCGGATGTCATTCATGTCGAGTGGCCTGCCAGAATCAGCAGGGACTTGATTACAATCAGGCTTTCAACTGGATTGCCGAGTTGAACAGAGGAAGCGCCGCCGCCTTCGACAAGGAGTTCTTCCCACACCAGTGCAATCACTGTGAGAACGCCCCATGTCAGAGGGTGTGTCCCACGGGCGCAATCTACACGTCGCCCGAGGGGGTGGTGCTCGTCCATCGCCACCGGTGCATAGGCTGCAAGTATTGCATCCAAGCGTGCCCATACAAGGTGCGTTTTATCGACGAGCACGAAGGTATCTCCATTAAGTGCTGGCTGTGCATAGACCTGGTGCGGGCCGGCGGAACACCCGCGTGCGTTACGACCTGCCCCACGCAAGTGAGGATTTTCGGGGATTTAGATGACCCCACCAGCGTCATCTCACGTTTTATTGCGAGAAACCGGGCCGAACCCTTGCGACCGGACCTGAATACACGCCCCAAGATCTTCTACAAAAGGAGCTGATCATGCACGAAAACCCATGGGGTTGGTTGATAGTATTGTATCTCTTCTTAGCGGGCGCAGGCGCAGGCGCGTTCATTGCCGCAGCGGCCGCGCAGTTGTTGGCGCCGGATTGGTCTAAGGCCCTGGCGCGGGCGGGCTCCATCGCCTCCGGGCCGCTGGTTATCCTTGGGACGCTCTTCCTGGTGCTCGATCTCGAAGCGGGCCTATGGCAGCCCTGGCGGCAAATCTACATGCTCAGTAATCCTCAAAGCATGATTACATGGGGTGTCGTCATGCTTGCGTTGTTTATTCCCATAACGTTGCTCTATGCGGCCGGCCTGCACGAGTTCACCTTCGTGGGACGTTTCGCCAAGCGACACTTGAACTTCTTGGGCGGAGTAGGCAGCTTCCTCGCCGCGGGCGTCGCAGGGTATACGGGCGTGCTCATCGCCGTGGTGAACGGGGTGCCCTTTTGGAACACCCCGGTCATGCCGACCCTGTTCATGGCCTCAGCTATGTCAACGGGATTGGCTGTGGCCATGGTCGGCGCGGCCATCATCGACATAGACACCATTCGCACCTTGTCGAATCTGGCTCTGGGGCACATTATCTTCCTCATCACGGAAGGTGTGGTGCTGATGCTCTTCGTGTTCATGTCGCTCACACGGTCCACCGAAGCTGCGGCCTCCGCCATGACATTGATTTCAGGCGGATTAGCCCCATACTTCTGGGGTATCGTCGTCATCCTGGGGATACTTATTCCACTCACCCTCAGTGTGGTGGAGTACTGGGAGCACGGAGAGATGCCCAAGTATCTGGTCGTCGGAGCGGACCTTTTGATCCTCTTCGGCGGCTTCAGCTTACGGGCGCTGATAATCTTTTCCGGCGGGCCTCCCAACATCGTGTGATTCCGATTTGCAGTCAAAGGTAAATATTGGGGAGGACCTTCTTGCAAGAAGGTCCTCCCCAAACCCCTCTCCCAGAACTTTCACAATTGCCGAAACCGGCTTTTCTCGATGAGAAAAGTTTAGTTTCGGCGGATGTTACATCTTCTCAGAGAGAAGTTAGGACAATCTACTTACAAATGGCCTTAGCCAACTTTACGTATATGATCCGAAAATGGTCTCACACCGTGGAAAGAATAAGTCGGGGAACATTTCCCGAAGCTTTTGTTACGGAACGATAGAGGAGAAACCAATGGCCGATCAGGATACCATCAACACCACTGAGCGCACGGACCCGGTGGAGGAACACGCCGCCCCGCCGCAGCCCATTCTCGAGAAGAAAACAATCACTGCGACCCTGCGCAATCAAAAGGGACAATACATCCCGGCGGTCTTAACTGCGCTTACAGCGCTGACGCTGGCGGTGGTGCTCATCATCAGTCTCACGCAGCTCACGTATCATTTGCGAAATCCGGTTCCTCGTGAACTCAAGATTACCAGGCCGGCGCCCGCCCTATGGAAAGAGATTACCGCAAAGACGCCGGGATCGCATCCTCTCGCCGTGCCGGAAGGTCTAGCTCAGATCACGGAACTCAGGATGGGCGCCCCGGCCGTGCCGGAACCCGTTCCGGCCGAGACGGGGAACAGATAGACACCGGCACAGATACAGGCTTGAAAAAGGGCAAATCCTGACTTTAGGCGGCAGTGACGCCGACTTACAGCAAGCGGGGCAAGCGACGAAGAGCTTGTCTTAATGAGTGTAATCAAGAGGATTCACTGCCCTTGGAACCGGGTCAAACAGCGATTATTCCTCAAGAACATGGAGAGTGCTAAATGTATGAGCGAGACTACAATCAGGGGTTTTGGAATCCATACGTGGCCGGGATCGCGTTGGGCTTGGTGTTACTCTTGACGTTTTACCTTATGGGAACGGGGCTCGGGGCATCCGGCCCGGTAGCGCGTCTGGCCGCGGTGACCGCCCATTCCGTGGCGCCCGCCGCCGTCGAGACAAACGGTTACTTCAAAGACTTCTATAAACCGGGAGCAAAGCACCCCTTAGTGAACTGGACAGTCATTGAGATAGTCGGCGTGTTCGTCGGCGGATTTCTCGCAGCGGTGAGCGCAGGTCGCATACGACCGGGCGTAAGTCGAGGTCCGAGTGCGAGTGTCGGTTTGCGCTTGACGCTGGCGTTTCTTGGGGGCGCCGTCGCCGCCATCGGCACACGTTTCGCCATGGGATGCACGAGCGGCCAAGCCTTGAGCGGTGGAGCAACTATGGTCCTGGGTAGTTGGGTCTTCATGATGGCCATGTTTGCGGCTGCATTTGCAATAGCCTACATCGTAAGGAGGCAATGGTCATGACCGGTCCGTTATACATGTTAGGCGGCTTTAGCTACGCCACCAGCCTATGGATTGCGCTCGGCATAGGTATTTTGTTCGGGTTCGTGCTGGAACGCGCCGGCTTTGGTGACTCACGCAATCTCACTAATATTTTCTATTTCAGGGATATGCGAGTGCTCCAGGTGATGTTCACGGCTATTGTGACGGCCCTTGTGGGGCTGCTGATCCTGAGTTGGGTGGGTTTATTTAACTATTCCGCTCTCTTGCAATACTCGCTGCTTAAAACCTACTTCTGGCCGCAATTGGTAGGCGGCTTGCTGATGGGGACGGGCTTCATCGTCGGTGGATTCTGTCCCGGCACCTCGGTGGTGGGTATGATGTCGGCAAAGCTCGATGCGTTGGTCTTCTTCCTCGGCATGGTGTCGGGCATGTGGATTTTTGCGGCCGGATTCCCGCTGTGGGAAGGCTTCTATAAAAGCTCAGATATGGGACGCATCACCCTGTGGCAATATTTCGGCGTCCGTCCGGAATGGATGGCCCTCGCTATCGTTATTATGGCGCTGGCGGCCTTCGCTTTGGGGAACCTCGCTACAAAATGGGCGCCTTATGATGGAAAGTAGCCCAAGAGACTACTCTATGCTAAACTAATTGCATTACTATCATAGGAGGTCTTTTTATGGGTAGGAAGATGTGTTTTACGGCGCTATTTGTAGCAATTGCGGTCTTTGGCGTAATGACCTTTGCAGTCGCCGAAGAGTTTTACATTACGAAAGACGCCGCCGGGAAAACCACCGTAGTCACAGCCAAACCTGCAGACGCAAAAGCCGTTGTTAAAGGCCCGTTTAAGACCAAAGAAGAAGCGGAAAAGGCCATGAAAGCCGCAGCCACCGCTCCGAAAATCGTGCCGCCGGATCAAGGCTGCTAAGGTAAAAAACTCGCAAACTGAAATTGGGGAGAACCGTCTTGCAAGAGCATTCTCCCCAATAGTACTTCTTTGAGTATGCCTTGGTATGAGGATGCGCCTGAAAGAGCAGGGTCGCGAGAGAAGCGGCCTAATGAGAGGCCGTTCATAGCACGCGAATCCCGTGTCGCATCGAGGATCCATTGCAGGATAGAAGAAGCGTCTTGAAAGTACTATTTGCGGCCGGCGTTGCGACAATCAGCGGCCTCATGGCCTGGGGAGCCGCTCGATTCGTGTCGTCCGCTTCCGGCGTAGCTATGCGAGAGGTCATCGCCCCCGAGACCCTGAACCTCGTGCAAGCCGGGGCGCCCTTCCACGCGGCGGCCTCGGGTGTGTGGCTCCAGAAGGGCAATGACGGCGCAATCAAGGCGCTGGATGACCGCTGCACTCACCTGGGTTGCAGGTTCAAGTGGAACCCCACGCTCGGGCAGTTTGAATGCCCCTGCCACGGCAGCCGCTTCGATACGTCCGGCAAGGCGCTCATAGGACCGGCGGACAAACCCATTCCCACGCTCTCCCTGGAAAAAACGAGCCAAGGCGCCTTTCGCGTCGTATCTCGCTCTTGATCCGTATGTCCAACGGAGCCTTCCTGTGAGCCGCAATCGGCCCAAAGCCTCCTTTACGGGTCTTGTGATTCATCTCCATCCAAGCCGAATCCCTGAAGCCTCGGCAAAGATTCGGTTCACATGGTGTATGGGCGGCTTAGCCACATGGATGTTCGTCATCGAGGCGCTTACGGGCGTCCTTCTGCTATTTCATTATTCGCCCAGCTCGGGGGCGTACGCCTCCATTCAGAACATTACGTACACGGCGCCGTACGGCTTTTTCATCCGCAACATCCACTATTGGGCGGGTCAAATGATGATCGTGTTCGTCGTGCTGCACATGATCAGGGTGTTCGTAACGGGTTCCTATAGAGCGCCGCGGGCCGGGAACTGGCTTGTGGGCGTGGCGCTGCTGGTGGGTTCACTCATTGTGGACTTCACGGGATACCTCCTCGTATGGGATGACCGAAGCCTCTGGGCTTGGACCATTGCTCGCAATCTCGCAGAGACGACGCCGGTGGTGGGCTCGGCCGTCGCGGGACTCCTGTTCGGCCCGACGGAAGCCGGCGACGCAGCCCTGCTTCGAGTCTACGTATGGCACGTGGTCCTACTCCCTGTGGGGATCGGCATCCTTACCGCATGGCACTTCTGGCGCATTCGCAAGGCGGGCGGGATTTCCACCCCTTTGTGATGCGTGTTTCCGACAAAAAACGCGCAATAGAGAAAAGGATTCCCTTGAAAGAAGGCTTTTCTTGAAGCCCCGCTCCAAGGAAGTTTTACAATTCCACTCACACCTCTATGGGAGGAAATCACGTCGCTCCGTGAGTTGCGTCACGGTAGCGCCGTATCTACGGCCGCTGCAAAAAGCAAAATGGCGGCGCGCACATGATTTCCTTGCTTTATCTAAACTAATTCCTTGATGTTTGATCTATCAGACTGCTATAATGAATAAAATACTCCTCCGCAAGGAAAGGAGGGTTCATGGCGCCCTACACCGCATGGATTCCGGCTCTCATACTCAGCTTATGTATCGGCGGCGGCCCTTGCTTCGCCGAATACCCGTTTCCCGAGGCCCCTGCGACTATTTCGTGGCTCCCGCACGGATACGGCCAGACAATGCACGTGGTCAACACACAGGTCTCTCGTATGAAGGGACTCCACGGCTTCAGGTCCTCACCCGAACACGTCGGCAGTTGGTCTCAGCCGCTTTGGGGTTGGGATGTAAACGGATACTATCGCGGTCCTCAGGTGGCGGAAATTGATCCCGGTCAATTTCAGTTACCCTTGGGATTGATATACCCTGAAAACAACGTAAGGCTCGGGTTACCGCCGGCCGTGCCCGCAAGGGGTAGACACGCCCATCGTTAAGCGCCCGCGGTTTCTAATACAATGCTTCATCAAATACGTACTATTGGGAGAACCTATCTCGTGAGAAGGTTCTCCCTACTCCGGCTTCTTCTCTTCGGTTGGGGATTGGTAGTAGCCGGGTAGTTTGTGGTAGTGGGCTTTGTGGCGTTTCTTGAGGCGGTTGATGTGACCGCGGCCCAGCCCTTTGACTTCGCACCCCAGCTCGAAGTACTTGGCGATTGCGGCGTCATCGAGCATGGCAAAGCAGTCGATCACCGCGATGGGAGCGCCCGCGGTCTTCACCACATACTCAGGATCAAGTTCCAGGAACTGCTTGTGCTTAACGGCAAAAATCACCACGTCAGCGTCCTTGAGAGCGTCTTCAAGGCTCTTGGCCATCACCAGCGATTTGAGTTTCTTCTGGCTCCTGAAGAAGCGCTCCTTGCCTTTCCCGGGCGCGGGATACGTCTCCTGGGCCTCGAACTCCCACCAGTGATCCACGTAGGGATCAAACACACACACGTTCGCACCCATCTCCGTGAGTCGCCTCACGATCACCTCGGAGCCGCTGTAGCGCGTGTCGCCCACGTCCTCTCGATAAGAAGCTCCAAGCAGCGCAACCTTCGCCGCGGCGATGTAGCCTCCCATGTTGCGCAGTGCGTCTCTCGCCAGCTCCGGAACGTGAAGCGCCCTGGAGTCATTGATGTTGATAGCGAGGGGCGTGATCTTGAAAAGCTCGTCCTCGAAGCCCATGAGGTGCTTGTACGCCCAAACCCCTAAGCCGCCGTCCTTGGGTAAACAATACCCGCCGATTCCGGGACCGGGAAAAATCAAGTTGGAATGGGTGGGCCGCACCTTGATGGCGTTAATCACCTTGCTGAGATCAACCCCGTTGCGTTCCGAAAAGAGGCTCCATTCGTTCAGGAAGGCCAGCGTCACCGCCCGATAGCTGTTTTCCACGATCTTGGCGGTTTCGGATTCAATGGGCCGGTCTAATACAGTCAACGGGAAATTCTTCGTGTCTATGACTTCGGTTAAGAATTTCACCACCCGATTTCTGGACTCCTCGTTTATGCCGCTGCACACCCGCCAAAAGTGGCGTATCGAGCTTACATACTGAGCCCCCGGCATAACGCGCTCGTAGCTGTGCGCGATAAGCGGCGCCGAGTGGATGCCTCGCTTGGCGAATTCTTTGCGAATGAGCGGATAAGCCACTTGTTCCGTAGTCCCGGGGGGAACGGTGGTCTCGATGAGCGTAAGCGCATGGGGTGGAATCATATCTCCTATGATTTCAAGGGCTCGTTCGAGGTCTTCCATCTGGACGTAACCCTTCGCCACATCGTTCAGTGATTCCTTGATGTAATCGCATTGCACGTCCACGACGACCACATCCGCCAGCTTCAGGGCTTCGTAGGTGTAGCTCGCAGTGAGAGTTTCCTTTTCCACCACGCAGCGATGGATAATGGCGGGGGCCTCCGGGTCTTCGGACTTCATGGGGCACAATCCCCGATTCACCATGGGGATCTTCCAATAACTCCGGGAACTTGGGCGCTGCATCCCGATAACGAATTTCGTCGATTCGCCGTTAGCGTCCACCGCATCAGCCACCACTGCGGCCATGACGGCGCCCACGAATCCCATGCCGATCACGACGACGATCTCGCGTCCCTTGGCCCTGTGTTCTTCAGCCAATGCGCTGAGTCGCCGGAATTCGGCTGCGTAATCAGCCTCGGACGGGAGCTGAAATTCTTCACCATGTGGACTGATGGACACGTTGCTCATGTAGCGTTACCTCATTGTTAGTGCGAGCAGGACGTCGGCGGAATCCGCCCGGACATACGGGCCGCCCGAGCAGCTCATCAGCATAAGCTGCGAGACCACGGCAGTCAAGCATGAAAGCATTGAGTCGTCACCTACAGTATGTTATAGGGGAAGACGCGCTCGCCTGAAAGCCCCGGTCCAATGCGTTCCCCTCATGCGCTTATGAATCCTCGCAAATGCAGGCGTTTTTCACGCATACGAAGGGCCTCCGGAGCTTACACCGTTGCCCATTGTCTCCATGCGCAGGCGCCGCTACAGACGAAATCCCGGAGGAATCTATGGATTCGAAATATAACCCCAAGCCGATTGAATCACGATGGCGGCGATACTGGGAAGAAAAACATCTCTTTCAAGCCCCAACCGACACAGACAAGGCAAAATACTATCTTCTTGAAATGTTTCCGTATCCTTCCGGTCGTATTCACATGGGTCATGTGCGAAATTATTCCATCGGTGATGTCGTCGCTCGTTTCAAGATGATGTCCGGGTTCAACGTACTGCACCCTATGGGCTGGGATGCCTTCGGTATGCCCGCTGAGAACGCAGCGATCAAGAACAAGTCCCATCCGGCGGTCTGGACCATGGAAAACATAGCGGCTATGCGCAAGCAACTGAAACGCCTCGGTTTCTCATACGACTGGGATAGAGAAATCGCCACCTGCCATCCCGATTATTACAAATGGGAGCAATGGCTGTTCAACCGCATGTTCGAGCGTGGATTGGTCTATCGCAAAAAGTCCGTGGTGAACTACTGCGAACCATGCGCGACGGTGCTCGCCAACGAGCAGGTGGAAGCGGGGCTCTGCTGGCGCTGCGCTACGCCCGTCATCCACAGGGAGCAAAACGGCTGGTTCTTTAAGATCACGGA
>JBBRBO010000068.1:0-20217 GCA_038205805.1 Desulfomonilales bacterium | reverse complement strand
GTGTATCCCGAAATCAATATCTTGGTCAATGAGGGCCAGTCTGTGACCGTCCGTCGCCACCATGCGAGTTTGCTTCGCGGGTTGGTCTTCCGTCTCTTCCAGGAGAACGCCGTTCAAATTGAAGCGAGAATCGTCATTTGATGCGGCGAAGAGGGTTTTTTCGATCATGCGAAGGATCTTGGTCGAATGAAGAGGGGTTTCGGGCCAATCCGTAAAGGCTATCCACAGCGGATAATCATCCGCGCTCATACCCGCCAATTCAAAGACCGCCGCATTCGAGGTGATCTTGATCCGGAAATTCTCCGTGGATTCTATCCTGACCACTCCGGGCGCGAGTTCCCGCACGATCTCCACGAGCTTCTTGGCGGGCGCGGTAATGGCCCCGGGCTCGATGACGACGCAGTCATACGTCATTTGGATGCCGACTTCCAGGTCCGTGGCCGTGAGCGTCAACAAGGAGTCCGCTACATTCATCAGCAAATGAGACAAAATAGGCAATGTTGATTTCTTTTCCGTCACGGGTACCGTCTTCAAAAGCCCCTCAAGAAGAGAATCTTTTTCCACTTCAAAAATCATACAAGACTCCTCGTTACTACTAATCCGGCTCTAAGGCCGGGACGGCGCCGCTCGGTTACCGCCTACTGGCTCATGGGTCAATTCGGCTGCCGAAGTCGCCGCCGTGGGGTCAAATTGCCCCGCCCATCCACCTTCGGTTCATTCCCCGAGATTATATCGTTTTCGTGTATGCGAAGCAAAGGATATGCAGGACGTGGAGACACCTATTTCAAAGGGGAATCGGCACGTGGCTGGACACAATAGCTCCTGCGGCCGGCGGTGACATCTGTGGATTAATCTCTTGAGTTCGGAACGAGACATGCTTGTTCATTCCTCAAATGGATTGTATCCATCCTTCTTTCTCTTATTGTAGTATATATAAGAAAAATAAGATAACAGCCATAGTAGAGCTTGTGAATTTGTGGAATACCTCCTCCGCACCTTTGTGAACAGGCGTTTTGGGGTGTGGATTTCATGTGAGTGAAATCGCGAGTGGAATGGGGATTCATCCACAAAGCATAGTTATCACGAACAGCCCAACATTCTATCCACAAGTATTTTACCGCGTATACAATTTGGAGGGGAGATGAAACTCCCATCCGGCTCTTTCCGGACTCTGAGCAGTCTCAAACCATAAGAACGATTACGCAATCAGCTCCGGCGGCGAGGTTCCTCCCGAATGTCTTTCTTCATGCTTTCCAAGATGCCTTTCATGGCATGGTCTTCGGCCATTTTCTTCTCGATCTTCTTGATGGCGTAAATAACCGTGGTGTGATCCTTTCCGCCGAAGGCCTCTCCTATGCCGGGGTACGAGAGTTCCGTCATTTCCCGCGCCAGATACATCCCGATCTGACGTGGCCCGGAATAGAGCTTGTGTTTCTTCTTCGACTTAATGTCCGAGACCTTCACGTTGTAGACCTTGGCCACGTGAGCGATAATCCCTTCTACGGTGATGGTCCTCGTATTGCGGTGAAGTATCTCCCTGAGCGCTGATTGGGCCAAGCTTTCGCTCAAGGGGAGTCCTTGCAACGAACTCATGGCTATAACGCGAATGAGGTATCCTACCAGCTCCCGGACGTTCGAGTGGATGTTCTCGGCGAGGAAATACGCCACTTCATTGGGGAGTTCCACGTGGTCTTCGTATGCCTTCCGCTTGAGGATGGCTATCTTCGTTTCCAGATCAGGGACGCCCAGATCCGCAACCAATCCCCAACTAAAGCGCGAACGTAATCGGCCCTCCATCTCGGATATTTCCTGGGGAAACCTATCCGATGTGAGCACTATCTGTTTCCGGGCCTCATAGATACTGTTGAAGGTGTGGAAAAACTCCTCTTGTGTGCGCTCCTTACCCGCGATGAATTGAATATCGTCAATCATCAATAGGTCTACATTCCTGTATTTGCCGCGAAATTCCCCCATGCGATCAAACCTGATGGCGTTGATAAGCTCGTTGGTGAATTCTTCGGACGTGGTAAAGGCTATTTTCTTGTTCTTGTCCTTGGATAACACGGCGTAGCCTATGGCGCTCATGAGATGGGTTTTGCCCAGGCCCACGCCGCCGTAGAGGAACAGCGGGTTGTAGGACTTCCCGAGGTTTTCCGTGATGGACATGGCCGCTGCGTGAGCGAACTGATTACACGCGCCCACGACAAAGCTTTCGAAGGTGTACCTTGGATTGAGATTCCACCGGAGCGCAGCCTCTTCAGTGAGTCGCCGGACCTTGGGGGCCGGTTCAGGTTCAGGGAGGCGGCAGTGTTCCTGCGTTTGGGGTTGCGGCGCCGCGTCACGGGCTTGGAAATCCACCTCGACGCCTGGGCCGGCTACCTCTTCAATGACCTGCTTGAGCACATCGAGGTAGTTTTCCTTTATCCACATTATGAAGAATTTATTGGGGACGAACAGCGTCAGCTTGTCCGGGAGGCTCTCGCCCGACGTAATGGGATCGAACCAAGTGTTCATCACATGATCGTTCACTTTGGTTCGGAGTATCTCTTTACATTGAGGCCAAATAGTATCCATAGTCCGCACGTGCCAAATTAGTATTTTGCAGTTAAATTTTAGCACCATGCGGTAATTAGTTCAAGAGATTTATTTGAGCCGCTCCATAAGCTCCACTAGACGCGTAAGTTCTTCCTCCGATGCGAAGTGAATCACGATCTTGCCTGAGGCGTCCGGCTTGCGACTGACCTCCACCTTGGTGTTGAGGAATTGAGCCAGCTCCTTTTCTACAGGCGGCCTCTCAGGAACCGGGGTCTTCAGCGGCGGCTCGCCGGCTTGTTCCTGCCGCTTCTTGAAGTTTTGCACGATCTTTTCGAGTTCCCGCACGGAGAGCTTCCGCCGCACTACTCGACGCCCCATATTGAGCAATGTTGGCTCGTGTTCGATGGCGAGCAATGTGCGGGCATGGCCCATGGAAAGCTTGTCGTCTAAGAGGTTTTCTTTGATTTCCTCAGGGAGCTTCAGCAGCCGCAGGTAATTGGTGACGCTGCTTCTATCTTTTCCCATACGCTGGGCAAGGGTTTCGTGCGTATAGGAAAACTTCTTGATGAGGATGTCGTATGCCTCGGCGGTTTCAAGGGGATTCAGATTCTCGCGCTGGAGGTTTTCGATCAGTGCGATCTCGAGGGATTCCGCATCCGAAACGTTCCTAACGAGCACAGGCACAACGGGTAAGCCCGCCATACGAGCGGCTCTCCATCTACGTTCCCCGGCTACAATCTCGTAAAAGCCTACCTCCAACGGTCGCACGATGATGGGCTGGATTACGCCGATCTCGGCGATGGAATTTCGCAGATCCTCGAGGGAATCTTCGCTGAAGATCCTCCGGGGCTGATAGGCGTTTGGTTTCAGAGCGTCCAGGGAAACCTGCGTTACGCCCGCATCTATTTGCGGCGTCGGTTCATCAATGGGGATAAGGGCGCCCAGGCCCAGGCCCAAGGCGGCGCGCTTCTTTCCTTCAGTTGGTTTCACCATCCATTATCTCCTTTGACAACGCCAAATAGCTTACCGCTCCTCGTGATGAAATGTCATAGAGCACCACGGGCTTGCCGAAGCTGGGACTCTCCGAAAGCCGCACGTTTCTGGGGATAACCGTTTTGAATACTTGCGCCTTGAGGTTTCGCCGCACGTCCTCTTCCACTTGCCGACTCAGGTTATTGCGTGGGTCATACATGGTGAGGAGAAAGCCCTCTATCTGGAGATCCGGGTTGTAGGCCCCGCGAATCCGTTTCACCGTGGATAGGAGGCGCCCCACGCCTTCGAGGGCGTAATACTCGCATTGAATGGGAATGAGCACCGTATCAGCGGCGACCAACGCATTCAGCGTGAGAAATCCCAGCGACGGGGGGCAATCTATGAACACGTAATCGTAGCGCAGCCGCAGATCTTTGAGGGCGCTCGTAAGCTTTCGTTCCCGTTCCTGAGCGCTTACCAGTTCGACTTCGGCGCCCGTGAGATCCGGGGATGAGGGGATAATATCCAAGTAATCCAAGCTCGTGGAGCGCAGCAATTCCGCCGGGTCTTGATCGAGGATGATTGAGTTGTAGATCGAGGGTTCGTTGAGCCCAAGGCGTATACCCATGCCGCTGGACGCGTTCGCTTGGGGGTCGAAATCTATGAGCAGTGTGCGCTTCTCAGCGAGCGCCAAGCACGAGGCCAAGTTGACCGCAGTGGTGGTTTTCCCCACTCCCCCCTTCTGATTGCATATCGAGATAACGCGACCCATTGTACTTTCCAGAGACTCTATGCTTGATTCAGGCTGATGGTATTACCATAAAAACAAAGACAAACCAACGACAAACGAAGATGGGTATGCGCTCCGCCGAGGAGCGCGCCACATTATGGGCGCCGATGTGCGTAAATTTGAGCGATAATAACGCCTTGTCTTTTCTTATCTGCGTAAATCTGCGTAATCTGTGGAGTGAAATCTGAGTAAGTTGAAGACCAGTAATCATGTCTCGTTTCGACTTCAAAGAATTCATCCGCCGATGTTGCCGATGGCCGCAGATATAAGAGACGGATAATCCCATTCGCTTATTTAACGCCTTGTCTTTTCTTATCTGCGTAATCTGTGGATGTTCCTTAATCCGCCAATGGCCTCGGAAACCCGCAGTGATCTTGGACGCCGATGCAGAGACACCTTCGCAAGTCTTAAAAAGACTTTCCGCAAGCTGGGGATTGCGTTTTGGGACTACTTCGGCGACAGGTTGTCCGGAAACAATATGATTCCAAGCCTCCCGGAATTGATCAGGCGTTGGGCACTCGAATCACCTGGACAAGATTGCCTTACCCCGCTCTTCTATCATTCTCCAGAAAACCTCCTCGGGACATTTGTCTTGCACCCCTATATACTGGTATACTGGAAGGAATAAGCCTCGGCTTGTCACGAGTAGACCGAGGGTTATCGCGAAGTTACTGATTACCCCGGTCCAAGGTATAAAATACCGGCTCTCAGGCTCCCTTATAAGGCGCCCCTCGAATAGGAACGAGCACTTCGGACTAGAAACCGACAGAGGTTAGTTAGGCAAATCAGCCTGCGGTGACTCACGTGATGAGCTTCATGTATTCATTGTTGCTGCTTTTTGCATTGAGCGTCCCTTCTGGGGCGGATGAGCAGAGACCGCAGCCGTCGCTTACGGACGTGGCGTTGCTCGCCGGCCTCCCTCTTTCATCCCTGAATCCCGATGCCTATACCGCCAATTATCGCTCCTGTGTTGTGGATTACTTGGCTGCGGCACGCCCCCTTTTCACCAAAGAAAAGGAGAGGGGCGCCGAAAATGAGAATATCAGTCTTAGACGTTGGCGCTTGGAACACCATATCAATTCAATTCAGGGGATGAAAAGCAGACATGACGCAGAGAAGTTTGCTGCTGGTGTTCCGATGGCCCTGGAGTGGGAGGGCATGTCCGAAGGCCCCATGATGGAAGCGGACTATGCTGAACAGTGGCTCAAGAAGTATCCGAATTCTCCCATCAAATCCTTTCTCCATCTGTTTGCAGCGCATCGTTTTCGGGCTGCCTGCGAGTGTGCCGGCAGGGAGCGTGCCAAGGGGCTCATCCGCATTACCGCTGCGAAGTATCGAGCGCATCTCCGAGAAGCTCAGTCGAGTGAAAATCCCCGGATCATCTGCATAGCGGGAGACATGGATGCCTTACCCTATGTCTATCTCTCAGGTTTTGGTCGGCCCTAGGCTGGTCTCTTTGTTCCTTGGGCTACTGGGCCTGTGGTTGACGTTGCCGGTGGACAATACCTTTGCATGTAGCTGCTCGTGGCGTGGTCCTTTTCTTTCTGTGTTTCGAGAAGCGCCGCTCGTGGTTCATGGCAGGGTGTTGCGCCATCATGTGGGGGAGCATCCGTCAATGGATGTGCTGGTTTTGGAAACTCTTGCCGGAGGGCTCTTGGATTCGGGGATGCGTATCCAGATGGGTGATGGGATGCAGTGCAGGCCGGGAGTTGAGGGCTTTCCTGTGGGCAGTGAGTGGATATTGGCCATCAATGGTCCCGGCTCCAAAGCAGGGAAAGATTTCGCCTTGTCACATTGTGGCGAGTACTGGCTGCGGGTGGAGGGTGATGAGGTCTTAGGCTCCGTCGATGGCATCCAAGGAGAAATGAGGCGCCTTTCCATTTCCGGCTTGCGCCAACTCATGCGATTTCCAGCCTTCCAAGCGGAATTCAGTGGAACTGTGCAAGCTGGAGAGAGGTTCAGTAAGCCTTTTGGCCCGGGTTTGGAATTCCTCCTGGAACCCACTCCATCGGGTTGGGAAATTGTCGTCAAGCAAGACAGCAGAGACGAAAACCTTGCTGGATTGACACCGCCTCTCCACTTTGTACCCAATCCTCGTGAGATCGACGCCTGGCATCTGGTAAAATTCCCTGCTTTTTGTCACCACCCCTACGATGACGAGACTGGACCACCGCAAAACAGAAAATTCGTTTTCTCTCCGGAAGTTGGCCTCACCATCGCCGGTCCACAGGCAACAAGGGCCGTGACTCCAGACGATATAGCGGCTGTCGGCAGGTTCGGGCACGGTACACTCACAATTGAAGGATTCAAAATTAGGAACGATGAGAGAGGCTGTCCCCGTTTCGAAGAAATGTGGTTCAAGGTGCATCTTGAGGGAGGTCATGGAAGCCTGTCTCCGGAGAAGAGACCCAAATAGGAAAGAGAAATCTATCGTGTTTCACACATCAAGTCTGTCAATTCACGGATGACTTGGTGGTATTTGGATTCAAAGGATGTGAAAAAAGGTTTCACGTAGGCTTATCTTATGAAGCTCATACAATGTGATAAAACGTTCAACAATGCTACAGGGCGTTAATATTTACGGCTTCATACCATTCAAACAGTTGACACCGAAAGATCCTGCGTCCTTCAGGGGAGGAATCCTTTCCTCTTCCTGCTCGAATCAATCATTGCTTACCGCAGTGGACTCCCAGGACCCTCTTTAATTTAGCTGTCGTGGTGAACGATTACGGAAATGGTCATATACCGGCATAGTTCTATTTCGTAACGCCTGTGAAGACCTTATTTTTGCTCACCCCCACTACCAATGGTGAGACAAATTTTTGAAGCTGCACATATAAGCCGTTGGCCGAGGGGAGTAAGTCTGATCCAAACAATTCCGGCCCACCGCCAAAAAACGGAGTGAGGGCGCATAACCCTTCCTCCTTGCTCGACCTTAAGAATTCGTCCTATCACCGACGCTGATAACAGTCTCTCCCCGGAACCCGAAAATGCGTCGCCACGTATCCATAAATTCCCTTGGCCATCAAACGTCTGTTTCCCAATGAGGCGATGCACCATTATTCTGCCTCGACTTCGATATAAAACTACATCTCCGATTTTTAAGAGGTAAGATTTCACCGGTTCCACTGTAATAACGGCGCCATCCCGAATAAACGGATACATGCTCCAGCCCCGACCTTTGAAACGGAATGAACCACCCCTGCCGAGAATCTCGGACGCAATCTCTTGGAAATGTTCGCCATTGAGAATTATTTCAAGCATTGAACGAAGTTCAAGACACCGACGTCCGGGACAAAGCCTAAGTTGAAACATGGGACAGCATCAGCCAAGCGGGCGACGAAATCAAGAGTAAACGACATCGCCTTTTTATCCCAGAGTGGAGGAAAGCTTCGGGTCAGGATCATAGAAATGGCAGGAAAACTAGCCACAGGGATCACGCTGTCGTGATTTGAGCGGTGTAGGAAAAAAACTTTATCCAGAGGGACACCTCTCGGCGACACCTGAGAATAGTCTCCATGCCAGGGCGTCCCGAATATCCAAAATCGTCCTTTCTTATAGCGCACCACAATGCGATCATCATTCAGAATAATTCCGTGCCCGCCCCATAGCTCAGCCATTGTGGACTTACCATGACCAGAATTCCCCATAAAGAGGTATCCCTTGCCCTGATGGTCGATACCGCAGGCATGGGCCATAAGACCGCCTCCCTGCGCCAAGAGGCACACCATCAAAACCTGCCCAATCGGCCATTCAACCAAAAAATTTTGAGCTGTCGGTAAGGGTGTACCGGGGTCAATAAACACGTCTATTTTTTGAAACTTTCTGTTGATGATCACTATCCGTGAGGGCGGTTCAGAAGCGGGTCCCAAAACCAACACCGTTCCCAGTGACGACTTATGGAGTCTCCAGTGCGTCCCGGAATCAAAAATCTTGCTTTCCCGGCAACAATCGAGTTGGGGCAGCCCGGAATCCCTTACAAACACGCTGATCTGAGGCTCCTCTGAGGAGAGAAAAGCTTTCAAAGAGGCTTCGGAAGGAGTCCAACGGCTGGGGCATTCGGAATACACTGCTATCACCGTATCTGCTATGTTGACTACTGTCCTGAACCGGCTCATTGTGCATTTCCTGTTTTTTCTGCTCTACTGGAACGTACGCACGTTAACTGCAAGCCCTGTGTTTCCGAAGATTACCCTTAGAGATGTCCAATCACGATCCCGTTGTCGTTGAACATTGTTGGTGCATACACCACTTATTTGAGGGTCCCGACGTATCAAACCTCGTCGTCTTACAGCCTGCGAAAACAACCTCTTCTTTAACGAATTGCACTTCTTTAATTTTGGGTTTGCTGTAGGGCCGTTTACCGGTCTGTTTATCAATGTTTTGGCTCATGTTTTGACTCCTGGTGAAACTTTTGATTGCATAAACAGTTTTGCTCTGAGATGGGCCACCTTGCAAAGATAATCTACAGGGGTTTCAGGATCACCATGTTCCAAAAGACCCCACCCCGGACACTGACCACAAAGGGCAAGTAATTCGCAACCGACGCACTTGGTCTGTTTCTGCCTGGTTTGTTCAAAAAGTTTGGGCGCCAACTCACGCCAGATTTGCCGAAAACTGAATGTATTCAAGTCCCAGGAGGGTTGTCTCGACATAATGCACGGAGACAATAGTCCCCTGGAATCAATATGAAACATGTTTTTGCCGGCGCCGCATTGAAAAAGGCGGTTTGGAACAGATGATCGCAAGATCAAGCTATCGCAAAATTTGCGTATACTTTCGACTCTTTTTTCATCAACCAAATCAAGAGCCACAGCACTTTCTTCCGGGATCCTATATGTTAAGGGAGTCAAAGAGCCGTCCAGTCGGGCGTTGACAATGGCATCAAAGCGAAACTCAATACCGAGTTGCTCGGCGTATCGCTTCATAGGCAAGACCTCGTGACTGTTCAGCGTCAAGACCATGGTCTTTAACTCAAGATTTACTTTCCTTTCCATGAGTAGTTCAATAGCATTCATACAGCGAGAGTAAGATCCCGGGACCAGCGTCACCGCCTCAAAGGTTTGTTGTGTAGAACCGTAGAGGGTTATATCAACCAATGAGGGACCGAATTCAGCTAGACGATCAGCGAGTCTTGGAGTCAGAAGAGTACCGTTCGTAAAAATTGTTACCAGCAGCCCCTTTTTTCTAGCATAAACGTAAGCGTCCAAAAAATCTTCTCGAACAAAGGGTTCACCGCCTGTCATGAGGAGCCACAGGCAACCCTCGTCCACGATCTGGTCAATAACGTTTTTTAGAGTTCCAAGGCTCATCTCTGATGCTAAGGTATGAGGATCATCGACAGCTTTATTTATGTAACAGTGAGCACAACGCAAATTACATCGGCTGGTTACTTCGATGCTGCCAAAAACCGCAAGTCTTTGTTTCGAGCACTCCAACAGGCGGTTTACGAATTCTGACCCTGATTCAATTGCAATATGAGGACACTCCACTCACATCTCCTTCGACGCCCCGATACTCAGCAGTTGTTGTAATAAATCCCCCAAGTCTCTTTCGGCTGCCTCCACCGATACCTCAAATTCGTCAATTATTTTATCCCTGATTTGTTGAACTGATCGCTTTCCATCAAGGAGTTCCCAAATAAAGGCCGCAACCTCATTCAGACTGTATATACTTTCTACTTCACCAGCCGTACGGCTAATAGGGACGACAATAAACTCATTCCCCACCTTTCTGGACACAATCGATTCCGTTTTTATAAAGTGTTTCTTCAGATAATCTGTCGCATCCATTCTTGTGAATCCTTTCTGGGATGAAAGTGGCAAACCAACTGAAGGGATCTTAGCGGAGCACGCATAGCTATGAAGACCCGGGTTGCTCACCTCTCGTTGTGTTGGGTAGCGGCGTCTTCAACTCATGATAGCATACCCTAAGCGTAGGAAACATAAATCTTGAGCCAAGGTAAATAACGAGACACCTTTTGGCATGTTCAGCCGTCTCGCAGAAAATAAACCAAATGTCGTAGCCGTGCTCGGAAGTAAGACGACCACCGTGTATCGCTGCTGAACGTTTTGCGATAAGCTTTCGAAGGAAATAGTTTAAGTCCCATATAACGGAGCCTCGCCGGCCAACCGTCAAGAAGCCTCAGTCTTGAAAAAAACCGCCAAAAGTAGCGGGCTCGGCTGTGTATGACTTTGTCTTCAAGCCAGTATGGAACGTACGATGTGCATGCGGTAAGAGTATGGGTTGGGACTGATAGACCCCAGTTACGGCTCAATTCCTGTAAGACCCAAAACACAGGCCGGACGACATTCAGTGAATGTGTTAAGCGCATAATGCGATCCCAGTCCAATGGAACGGCTCTCGAAAGCAGTGTCAAATCGAGCCAATCCCGGAGGCGACCGGAATGATTCAGGGTGTGTACACTGAAATGGATGAAATTCAGTTCCGGTGTCAGAAAAAACATGGGATATCCATGTAGGGTAGTCGCAACTGCTTCGTTCCAAACAACTGAAGGCGGAAGGAAATAATGGTCCATGGACCGAAGGCCTCGATGAAGATCCACCGCGACCAGGGACTGATTTCGGTGTATATACATAACAGCAGGCGTGAGAAGAACCGAGTCCGCATAGCGTGCTCGTGACGGAACCCAATACCCAAGCGATTCTAATAGATGCGAAGCACGTTCAAAATCCTCTTCGTGCGTCAACAGGTCCACATCACACATAGGACGAAGCGCAGGATCAGTATAGACAGCTTCAGCCAAATAAGTTCCCTTCAGGAGAGCTACGGGAACGTGGGATCGTTCAAATGTATCCAATAAAATATTTAATGACGCCTCTCTGAAGATCGAAGCCATTACGCATCGCTTGTAATCCGTTTCGAACGCGCGGGAAGTCGCTATAGGAAGCCTAACTTCAGGATGTGCCCCCAATGCCTGAGAAAGCCAAGAGCTGACACCCTGTGCCCGCGCAATCTCCACATGGAGCCCCGTCCACTCCCGGCATTGTCCAGGCTCAGGCTCATTTTCCATAGCCAATGTCACTACTAATTCACGAACAGCGTGTAAGAGGTTCAAAAGAATGTCAGGCTCTCCCTTTCGTTATAATAAATATCCTAAAGCTGTTTTCGTTTCCCATCCTTGAGCTGTACTTTATATCTGAGTTCTCATTTTAGTCTTAAGCCCGGATTTCGCAAGTAAGCTTCCGAAGTTTTGATAGGCTCCGTTATTCCAGCCTGTTAGGCCAAACCTCTGTAGAACTTAAGAAGTATCACATTTTTGGGTCATAACCGACGATGGTTCCGCTACTTTTTAGGAACCCTGGAGGGGCACTTGCAAATTCCAGGCTGAAATGTAAAGGATTCGGAATCATTAAGGCGCCTCCTCTATCTTTGAAAGTGGACCGGCTCGAATCGCTTTTTCATGTGAGCCGCAACGTAACGCCTTGTAATTTTCTTATCTGCGTGCATCTGCGTAATCTGTGGATAAAAACATGAACAAGTGAGTACCCGGCATCATGGATCGGTCATGCCTTGAGATCCGAATCCGCCGATGTCGCGATGGCCTTATATCAATGTGCTTTTCAACGAGTAACATTGGTGATGACTATTTTTTGGAAGGTAGGTTTTTCGACGTCTTCCTGAGAATGTTTAATGTGCCGAAAGCGGCCTTTTCTCCTTGATAAAAGCCGGTTTCGGCCATTTTAAAAGTTCTTGGAGAGGGGTTTGGGGAGAAGCCTTCTTTCAAGAAGGTTCTGCCCGATATTACTTCTTTGGCTGCGCATTGGTATTAGATGTGAGAGATGGGTAATCCCATGGACGATTGACCGCTTATCTTTTCCTATCTGCGTACATCTGCGTAATCTGTGGATGATGATTGATCGGACGCTGTGGCCGCTGTCCGTTTACGAGGAGTCACTCCGCTGCTTGAAGCCCCTTCGACGGGCGCCAAAAACGTCGCTAAGCCGCTCCAGTAGGGATTTTACTTTTTTGACTTGACAAGATAATAGTACAGTATACCATAGAAAGTAGGGCTGATGGAACCTCTATTTCAGAAAAATGCCAAAATAGTTTTGAAATGGCTCAGCAAGCTCAAGGGAGTTCTTCGCCCGGTGAACTATTACCGAAAACAAACGAGTCCACGGATCAACGCACATGCGCGCACATTCAAGAGAGGGTAACTTCATGACATGACCGTAGCCTCCCTACGAGAGGCATAGCCCGAGAAGCCGCGCCCCCGGACCCTTCTCCACACCATGGAGAAAGGCTTGTTCGCAGTAACACGGCAGCCATCCCAATGGTCGCCGGCGTTATGGGGAGTTCAGGCGCCGGCGCTACCTCAAGAAGTAATGTACACGATGCGGTGGGGGCCGGCGTCCTTGTAGGTCCAATTACGCGATCACAATAAGCCCTAATCAAACTGGTGTATTCCAAAATCTCAGCCGTCCGTCGGGCTCGTCCATACCTCAATGAGGGAACTGTGAGCCGACGAGACGCCGACGGTAACCATTCACCACGAATGGGCGCCTACGTAGAACCACGACGGCGAGGCCCGGAGGAAAGATGAGCGTCCCCTCCAGTTGAAATCGGGCGCAGGGGCGTCTCAGGCCCGTTTAACGACTATCGTTGTAAGTCGTGCGCCGACAGGACGCGGGCGGTAACCGCGCTCGTCGGAGCGGCCGGATAGCTCCACATTGTAGCGCTGTAAGAGGATGAGACTCAGCCTTTCCGGCCTCAAGGTTCTGCCTGAACGGTTTCCGTGCGGCTGTAGAGAATGACCCTTCGGTATTGGCCGCTAAACGGGAGTACGCCTTCCCACGTCTTCTCGATGCGGAAAGTATCAAGAGCAAGGTCAGCGTCGCGCAAAGCCGGCCCGGTCATGCGCACTAAACTTCCTTCAGGGCGGAGGAACTTCGCGAAGGAGCCCAGCAGCCGGCTATCCGAAGAAAAGGCCCGCGAGAGTACGCAGTCAAACTCCGCTTTGCCGGCGAGCCGCTCGAAGCGCATGTTATGGAAGGCTAGGTTTCGCAGACCGAGATCATTCGCCACAACCTTGAGAAACACCAGCTTCTTCGTGTTCGGCTCGATGAAGCTCAGCCGCATCTCGGGACGGGCGATCTTCACCACCATGCCGGGGAATCCCGCGCCTGAACCAATGTCCACGGCGGTCTTCACCGCCTCGGGCATGACCTTGAGCACCGTGAGCGAATCCAGGAAATGGCGCTCAATCACGGCCGCAGGCTCAAAAATGGACGTGAGATTGGTCCGGCGCCCCCAGTCCAGGAGTAGCCGAGCGTAAGCGCCTATCTTTTCAACGGCGTCCTCTTCCAACGGGATGTCCAGGAGTTCAGCGCCCTTACGTAAAAGCGTTAAAGGATCATTCATCGGCTAGTGTGCAGTCATGAATCCATTTGAGATATTCGGGTAATCCGTTCTCTATGTTTAGCATAATGATTTCAGGAGTTTCGTAATGATGAAGTTCTCGAACCCGTTGTTCAAACCTTGTATACAAGGAAGTTCGGGTTTTTGCAATCATGATGAATTCTCTTTCATCATAAATTCGCCCTTTCCATCGGTAAATGGACCGAATATTCGGAATAATGTTCACGCAAGCCACGAGCTTTTCTTCAACCAAGGAGTGAGCAATTGTTGCGGCTTTTTCAATATCATCAATGGTAACAACGCATAATGCGAATGGATTCATATTTGCCCCTTTTTGTGCTTTTTAGTTGACAAGCCCAAAAGGCTTGTATATTCTCGGCCCGTTCACGGGATCTAAACGGCCAGGAGGAAATCGTTCAGCGGGAATCACGCTAACGTTCGAGATCCCGGTGTGCTATTATGTGCGGAGGGTGTCGTTCAGGGGATCGCTCAGGCTGCGTCGATTCCCTACATGTAAGCCGGCTGATTATCGTAAGAATATCACCGGTAACGGTATTCCCATCTCATTTTTCCAAATTTTAATCCGAAGAAGTCGTCTATTTCAATTGCTTTTTATAGCGTTTGTTTCGTATAAAGTTAATGCGAGGGTAGAAGGGAGCTGGGAACATGTTCAACATCGGAGACGTTGTCGTTTATCCAATTCTGGGAGTTGCACGGATAACGGACATCAAGGAAGAGCAGATCGGCAGTTCCTTTGAGCTTTGTTATATCCTCGAGACACAGATCAAGACGGCAAATGATCGTCCGGTGATTAAAATCCCGGTGAAAAAGGCGGAAGCCAACGGCGTCCGCAAGATAGTCGAGCTTGAAGAAGTTCCCATCATCATCGACATTCTCAAGAAAAGGAGCGACAAGACCGATAGCCAAACCTGGAACAGACGCCATAGAGAATACCAGGACAAAATGAGGAGCGGCAGTATACATATGGCCGCGGAAGTTTTTAGGGACCTTAGTCTGCTCAAGGAAACCAAAGACCTTTCCCATGGCGAACGTCGTCTCTTCGATTCAGCCCGCAATCTCCTCATTAAAGAACTTTCCGTGGCTCAAAGGGCCGATGAGACGGAAATCGAGCGCACGATCAACAAAATATTCGCTTCAGGTCGTAAGCAAAACCCGGATTAGCACAGCCTGTCTTTGAAAGGACCCCTCATTCATGCCCGGGAAAACACTGTCCGCTCTCTTGGTTCTCTCAATGGCGGGATTCAGCGCCCTTATCGCATTCTTTTCATCACATGATCTTGTTATGGCCGCAATCGCTTCCGTGGGCGGCTTGATCTTGGGTGTTCTTTTTCTTAGTCTTATACGTTTTTGGCTCACCTTAGACGGATTCAAAATCGTAGGCGGCGCCGTAGGGACTCTCTTCGGCATGCTTGTGAGCTTTTTCATCATCAGTCTCATTGATCCGGCGGTCTTCTTGGGAGCGCAAGCCGGGACCGCTCTACGGATCATGATCGTCATCGTTTTTTCGCTCATTGGTATGCAGCTGGGCGCAACCAAATCCCGGGACTTCAAACCCAAGGTCGAGCCCCTAGACAACGCTCCAAGGAAGATAGTGGGTATCCTGGATACCTCGGTGATTATCGACGGTAGGATAGCCGACGTGTGCGAAACCGGCTTCCTGGACGGCGACATCGTGATTCCTCAGTTCGTGCTCAAGGAACTCCAGACCATAGCGGACTCCTCGGAATCCACCAAGCGCACTCGTGGCCGTCGGGGCTTGGATATCCTCAACAAGATCAAGAAGCAAGCCTTCGTCAAGATCATAATCGAAGACACGGATTATCCCTCCGTTAAGGACGTGGACCAAAAGCTCATCCACATGGCGCGCGACACGGGGTATGCGATTCTCACCAACGACTTCAATCTCAATAAAGTGGCTGAAGTGCAATCCATTCAGGTGCTGAATATCAACCAGTTGGCGAATTCGCTCAAACCCATAGTGCTCCCCGGTGAAACCATGAAGGTGCAAATCCTCAAGGAGGGCAAAGAGGCGGGCCAAGGCATTGCTTACCTGGATGACGGGACCATGGTCGTGGTGGACAACGGACGCAGATCCATCGGCAAACACATGGATGTGACTGTCACAAGCGTCCTACAAACCACAGCGGGCCGCATGATCTTCGCCGTGGTGAAAAACGGCTAGAGGGCTAAAACTCGCCCTCATTGATCTTAAACCAAAGGGTATTTGTGGATTGCGGTCGTCGCAGACCACCGGCTTGCTCCACGCGGGAAGGCCAAGAGCCGCATGAGAAGTTAATTGTCTCGAATGCCGTCAGTGTAGGCGGGGCTGATTCGGCGTGAGACGTATTATGGGTAGTAACCCGCTCCGACATAGACGGGTTTACCGGGAACTCGCATGATATAGGTCTTTTTAAGGGAAGGATCCTTGGCGCCTGGTTTGGGCCACATATATTCAACCCAGCCGGAACCGGGTTTTTCAGCTATTTCTTTGAATTTTACGAAGAATTCATTTCCCTTTGAGTCTTTCATCTTGCTCAGATCGGGACCTACTAATTTATCCTTAGCAAATGGATGAGCGAGTAGGGTAACCTTATCCATAGAACCTGCGAACAAATACAGATCGCCTTTGACAAAAGGTCCCTTTGGATCGCCCATCTCTTTTAAGGCGGGCTCTAAGCCCTTTTCTTTGACCGCTGCCACACCTTTTTCCACGAGAGCCTTTGTGTCCGCAGCCTGATCGGCTATGGCGACACCTATGAACATAAGGCTTAAACAAAGCGCCGACACGAGAATCTTTTTCACAAGAAGTCTCCTTATTAATTGGGGAAGTGGATTCAATAACCCCGCCTTACAAAAGGTTACCCTGTTGAACTTTTTTACGCAATGGTTCTCTAATGATAATTTATGCCGCCCCCGATCGGAAAGATTTCTCTCCTGAAAGGTTTGTTGGCTCTAAATGCCGATTTAAACTCAGTTTAACGTCAGTTTAGAAAAGCTGCTTTTTATCCCTTAAGCGAAAAATCGAGGCTTTCGCGCATGCAAAAACAATTTGGCCGGTTGGCGCCACGTTCCGTATAATGAATATGACTATAGGAGTGAACGGTTACGTGCTTTGACTTGTAGATAATGGTGAGGGTAGCCATACAAGCAACCACTCATAGCGTGTTTACGAGACGGAAATTCCGGTCGGAATGCTATTCCGTGTGATGTATTACTGTGCGTTTCTAGGGATAGGCGTCATGTGAATCCGGCTTTATCTTCGGCAATCCAAGCCTTCGGGTCTGCAGCAAAGGCTAAGCTTCCAATACAGCCGCCATTGGTAAACCGAGGGATTAAGGCCGCTCCTCTTGACCTCATCTAATACCAATGGCCTGTCGAACAAGGAATATAGGCGAAGGACATTTTTGTAAGAGCAGGTTTCCCTAACTACTATGAAAGAAAGTTTAAATGCGCCGCAAGTGGATTTTTATCTTTGAGAAAAGGCACTTGCGGCTATTTTGAAAGTTCTTGGAGAGGGGTTTGGGGAGAACCTTCTTTCAAGAAGGTTCTCCCCAATATTACTTCTAATATTGCGCATTCGTATAAGACGCCGTCATAAAAGCCGCATTGGCTATAGTTTGCTCTCATCACTACTCGCGAACGCAGGCGCCGGCGCTGCACGAACCAATTGCCTTTCGGGAGTTTATCGGCTACGCTATCAGCGAGGGGAACTCTCCGCCGCCGACATCGCTGAAGCCCTTGATTGAGCAAAGCGGCGCTGTATTGAGAGCGCCACACAGGTGGACCGGATTGCTCAAGGTCCGGCGCTTCGGTAATAAATACCAAACCATGCGGGCGCTGAGACGCAGGTCCGGATGACGGAATTACGTAAAACGGCTTTTCGCCCGCATGACTAAAATTGCAAAGAGCGAAAGCTCTTCTGAACAAATTACCGGAGCGACCGATGTTCACAATTAGCATGTTCGGCGCTCTGATGATCCGCTCGGACTGTTCGTCGGTGGAACTACACTACTTCACATAGGGGAACGTTTTGGCTGAAGAACAAGTGCTGTATGAAGGCAAAATTCCTTTCAAGGTCTTTCACTTTTCACACGGAATTTTATGGCTCCTCTTGATTGGCTGGAACGTGGGAATTATCTGGTCCTGGATTGAAAGTCTGGGCTGGAACCTGAAAATTACATCCACACGTGTCGTCGTCCTTCGAGGGATTGTTTCTCGAAATCAGGAGCAAGTCGAGTATTACAGAGTTTTTGACAGCAAATTCGAGCAAAGCTTTGTACAGCGGGTCTTCCATGTTGGAACGATCACCTTGTTTTCCGATGATACTACGGCGCCTCAGCTAACGTTTCCCATCATGAATCCCTTAGAAATGAAAGAGAAGATTCAGTCACACGTGCTCCAGCAACGAAAAAATATGAGAACAATCCAAATGGATTAATGGGATCCAACCGCCGGAGTCCGGCCGAGGCCCTCAAGGGCCGAAGTGTTGCAATGTAAACTCGCGCTTGAGCAGGCCAAAGATCTTGAAGAGCGTCGCGGCACGTTTTCGGGAGCTGAATTGTTCAGGGGTATGGCCGTCTCTGGGTGAGCGCCGATACACCAACGGCATAGTCACCTTTTCCGGGCGTAGCGCCGTCTCACACCCGGTGAGCTAATACCACACCATCCAACCGTCTCAACGAGCCGCTTGTAAGCCGGGAACTAGGCGTGGGCACGCAACCGTTCACCGGGAAGCATTCAACCACGTGAAACAACTACGGGGCGGCTGGAGAGGCTATAAGTCTTTCCTTCAGCTTTCATCAGGCTTGAGACGGCTCTGCCCCGATGATTCCGAGCGATTGATCCTCTTGAGATAAACGGCTATAATCTTAAAGCATTTTCTCGGTCTACACAACCGCTATTACTCGAACCGCCGGCTTGGCAGTTCCCTCGGCGCCCCCAATTTCCTAGTCAAGGATGAGTATGAAACATCTTTCTGCCGTATTGATGCTTTCCGTTGCTGTGGCCCTTGGCTATGTCGCCGTGGATTGGCGCGCCCCCATTCTGGTAGATCTACGCCTCCGGATGCTTATTGGATTGCTCACGATACCCCTGGTCTTGATTGCAGGCGAGATTCTGCTCTTGCGCTCGTTACGCCCTGAGCAACGGGCTCTCAGGGTATCGGCGTCTCTCGGTCTGCTCGCGGCCATTTTCGCCTTCATAATGACATTAGCGCTGGAAGCCCGCTTCCAGTCAATTCGTCACGAGGTCCGGCAAACAGATTCTGGGCGACTCAAAACCATAGGACGGCATTTCATTGTCGGATACCGTAATCTCGCGGAAGTCCGAGAGCTTGCGGCACATGGAGCCGTTTCCGGCGTCTTCATTTCCGGCGCCAATGTTCACGAAAAGAGCGTCACTCAAGTTCGAGAAGAAATCGCTTCTCTTCAGAGTGAGCGCCGGAAGCATGAATTATCCCCCTTGTGGATTGCCACGGACCAGGAGGGCGGTATTGTCTCAAGACTGTCTCCGCCGTTGAACCCGATGCCTGCGCTCTCCGAGCTGGTGAAACAGCGCACGGACCCGGAGCGCCTGAAAGAGGCCGTACAGGAATACGCCCGCTCCCAAGGCCGAGAGCTTGTCGCCATCGGGGTCAACTTGAACTTCGCGCCGGTGGTGGATCTAAACCGTCACATCGTCAATCCCAATGATCGCTTCACACGCATTTCCAAACGAGCCATCTCGCATGACCCCAAAGTTGTCGCTCAAGTCGCCGGCTGGTACTGCGCCGAACTCGAAAAGGCCGGGGTACGCTGCACGTTGAAGCATTTTCCCGGATTGGGCGGGGTGTTCGAGGACACTCATCTGGAACATGCGAACCTGACAACCCCCACTGCTGAACTGGCCGCCGCTGATTGGGTCCCGTTCCGAGAACTGATGCTTCACAGCAAAGCCTTCGTGATGCTCGGCCATGTGCGATTAACGGAAATAGACGGCGAACGGCCGGTTTCCATGTCTCCTGCGGTTATCGCCGGTCTCATACGTGACCAATGGAAATATGACGGAGCGCTGATTACGGACAACTTCACCATGCTTGCGGTGTATCGCAGCCGGATCGGCATGGACTCCGGTGCTGTTGACGCATTGAACGCGGGCGTTGACCTAATCTTAGTGAGTTATGATCCGGACCAGTACTACCGTATCATGTATGCTCTTTTGGAGGCCGACAAGCAGCGCAAACTCGACCCCGGCGCCCTGCAGCGGAGTGCTATCCGATTGACGAACGCAATGCGGTCTGTTGGACGTTGAGTGATCTTATACCAATGCGCAGCCAAAGAAGTAATATCGGGGAGAACCTTCTTGAAAGAAGGCTTCTCCTCGAACCCCTCTCCAAGAACTTTTAAATGGCCGAAACCGGCTTTTCTCAAGGAGAAAAGGCCGCTTTCGGCATATTAAACGTTCTCAGATAGACGTCGAAAAAACCTACCTTCCCAAAAAGAGTCTTCACCAATGTTACTCGTTGGAAAGCACTTTGGTAT
>JBBRBO010000067.1:0-20334 GCA_038205805.1 Desulfomonilales bacterium | reverse complement strand
GCCGCTGATTCTTCTCCGGCTTGACACTTGGGCATTCAATCGCCATCTTGGAAGAGGGAAAAGGCATTATTAAATAACCTACTCCCAAGGAGAAAGTCGCCCCGTAAAGTTTGCTCGAAATACATGGAAGTTTCAACTCTTTTCTGTGTAATGATTCACCGGGGTTGAGGCGGGTCTGCTTCGATAAACCACCCAGGGGAGACTTATCTCCCTTCCGGACCACCCCATACGTGATTTGGAAGCGGTTGTATGGGTACCCGGCGCCGGGGTACTTTTCCGTTCAGACGGTCGTAATCATTGATCACGAATGGAGTGACCGTTTGGAATCACGCTAAGGCGACGCCTCCCCTGAAAGTCCCACAAAGGCGTTTTAACGGACGGATCGAGACAAGACAATCGTATCAGCGAATTATCGCAATGATTCCATTGTTAAATTTCCTCTTAATGAACTATACTACCTTTTATTTAATGCTTAAGGCGAAGACCTGTGGACAGACCATCAGATTTGCTTGAAATCGACGACCCCAAATTGGAATTCTGTCTCTACGAGGATTGCGACGAGTTCGAGGGGGACATCGACGAAACCGGTGAGGACGCCACCCTACAGGGATTTCCCAAGGACAAGGCGCTCAAGTACACCGTTTTGGTTTCGCTGCTTCTGCATGCGCTCCTGTTCGTAGGAATTCCCAATTTTTTGAAAGTTCCCGCAACCGATTCGCGCATACGTCCCGACGAGCAAGTGACCAAGGTTCGCCTTATCGAATCCCAACCTGAGACCAAGGAAGAGCCTCCACCCGACACCACCGCCTTTTCCGACCGTAACCACGTGGCTGAAAAGGAACGCCTCCCCAAGGTGATGCCCGCCCCGCAGGCGCCTCTGGGGAAAGTCGAGCCTGTGGAACAGAAGCTCGCTTCCTTGCCGCCCTCCGCCCCGGACTTGGCCCCTAAGGAACAAGAGACGGAAGAGACCGAACAGCCGCCGGTGGAAGAAAAGCCGGACAAAGTCGAAAAGCCCAAACCCGAAGAGCCGAAAAGGGTCGAGAAGCCGCCGAAGAGCCGACCCCGACCCAAGGCTCAGCACAAACCTACTCGCAAACCGACCCACAACACAAAAGTGGATCTGCGACCCACGGCTCAGGATTTCGAGAAAGGCATGGCAAAGCAGTATGGCGGTCCCGATTTTTATCCCGATGGGGAAATTGAAGAAGCAGTTGTTGATATAAATACCAAGGAAGATCGCTACTTTTCGTATTTGCTCCACCTGAAGCACAAGATTCAGGGGGTGTGGGTTTATCCCTCGGTGGCGGCGAGATCCGGTATCGGCGGGAGTCTGACCGTCGAGTTCTCCATCGAGAAGAACGGCGCCCTCGCGTACGTGAATCTCTTAGACTCTTCGGGACACACCATCCTTGACGAATCAGCCCTGAAGGCCATCAAGGGCGCAGCTCCTTACTTTCCCTTGCCCTCTCGTATGAAGGCCAAAAAGCTCAAAGTGCGAGCGAACTTCATCTATCTCACGCAGAATTTCTTTAGAAACATCATGTGACGGGCTGTTCACGTATAGGAGCGTACCTTTCGTGCAACCCCCCTTTTCATCGTGAGCGGCTGGGCGTACGTATTGAAGAGCGCCGTCTTTACGACAAAACGAGCGATTCATAGGAATCAGCGGGCATAAGCGCATCGAATTCCTCAGGATGCAAGGGCGCCACGACCAGAAGCCATCCTGCGCCGTACGGATCTTTGAAGAGCGCGGCGGGGTCGTCGGACAATTCCGTGTTGGTCCGCACCACACGACCGGATACGGGCGAGGTAAGCTCCACAATGGCCTTCGAGGTCTCGGCGACGCCGAAGGGCTCGTCGCGCGTTAGCTGCGCGTTAGGTTCAGGCAGCTCTAGGTAGGTTACCTCACCGAGTTCCTGTCCCGCAAACTCACTCAAGCCCAAAAGCAAATCGGCTGAGCGGCGTTGGGCCCACACGTGAAACTCCGAATATTTTCTATCCGCCGGAAATTGCATTGTGGCCTCCGATGCCGCTATTTTCCGTGACCTGTTCGATGTTGTCAATGCGCACAATCTTCGTCGTCCACGACGGGAATACCGGAACGTGAGATTGTCCGCTCCGCTGGGAATTTACAAAGAATTATAGTAGGTTCTACTTTTTACGACGCCCGGTTTTGTCTAAGACCTGCGACTCGTCAACCGGTTATATATTCCGGGAAGGGTCGCCGCATAGGGACGACGTACTTGAGGTAAGCGTGTATGAGGTTGTTGCCGCCGCCCTTACGAATAACATTTTTCGATATACTATTGATTATCGTCACCGTGGGTATCGCCGCCGCTTCCTTCAGCGTGACTCCGTCCATGACATTGTCCGGCGGACGCCATGTCGAGATATATTGCGCAAACCGGCTGGAAGCTCGCTATCCTTTGGATCAGGATGTCACAACGAAGATAGTGGGACCGTTAGGACCGACGGTTGTTCGGATAAAGAACGGCCGTGTGTCCATTGCAGCTTCGCCCTGTCCGAACAAGCGGTGCATGCACTCCGGGGATTTCGGCGCAGAAGGGGGAGCGCTCCTGTGTATCCCCAACCAGGTGATCGTGCGGTCCGCTCACAGCGTCCCTGATGGTCTGGACGGCATGAGTCGATGAACGCCGGGATGCACAGAACCGCGGGATTGGCTCTCCTCCTTGCCCTTGCGGTGATCGTCCACACCGTGGAGGCTTTGACCCCGTTTACCGCCGCTTGGTTTCGGTTCGGTTTTGCAAACATCATTACCGTAGCTACCTTATATCTGTACGGTTTTAAAGACGCCTTTTTTGTAACCATTGGAAGGATACTCCTCGGCGCCTTGGCTCTGGGCGCACTCGGATCGCCGGGATTCGTCCTGTCGCTATCCGGTGGAATTCTGTCGGTGCTTGTCATGAGAGTCGCAATGGCGCCGGGACCCCGCGTGTTTTCGGAAATCGGGGTCAGCATTGCGGGAGCCGCTGCACACAATATGGGGCAACTGATGGCTGCATACTTCGTCCTCATCAAGAGCGACGCGGTTTTTCTGCTTGTCCCGTGGATGCTGCTCGGAGCGGTTGTCACGGGCATGCTGAACGGAGTGGCGGCCCAGGCGCTTATCGCCCGTTTCGGCGCCCACGAAGCCACCGTAATTGAATAAAGCTGGAACAGTTCACCGGGCTTGAACCGCCTTAGTCTCGGTAAACCACTATGAGAGGCTTAGTTGTGACGGCAATCCAATCACTAAAGTGCCCGAATTGCGCCGGGGCAATCTCTAAAGAAAGCGCCTCATGCCGGTACTGCGGAACAAAGGTCATGTTGTCCGCTGATGGACAAAGGTTGATCCTTGTTGGGTGTATTTGTCCCGTATGTGGGGAAAACAATAAAGAAGAGTATAACTTCTGCAAGAGATGCAGCCACAGCCTGCTCCGAACCTGTCCGCCATGTAAGAGGAAAGTTCCTTTAGATTCGGTCCACTGCCCGTTTTGTGGAAAGAATATTGAGATCCTGGAGACCGAAAAGAAGATACAGGACTTGGAACTTCTCATTTCGCAAGTAGAATCAACCATAAGAGATCGGCAGCCTCCTAAACCTTTTCTACAACGGTTTCTCTTTTATACGTGCGGCTTTTTTTGCGGCGTTGCGGCGCTTATTTTTGTCTTCATAGTGAGGCAATCACTGGGAACCGGAGTCTCCATCGCTGTACTGACCGCGCTTGCGAAAACACTGGCGGCCTTAGCGGTAATCGGCATAGCGTATTATCTGGTTTCGAACTATTACGAGAAAAAGAAAATACGGAAACCGACGGCAAAACAGCAGTATATTTCAGGATTACAAGAGCAACTAGAGACGTTCCATCGTCAGTTGCATGATCTGGAATTTGAACTCAAGAAACTGAAAAGAGAGGAATCATCCAAGCGCCGTCAAGCGGAACAAGAGGTGAAAGCCGGCCGACGAGGATGAGTCGAATTCCCTGAGAAAGCCGCTTAATTCCACTTGAAGAAGTTCGGTTGGGGGCAGTCCTAACGGCCATGATCTCGGACTCGAACCGAGAAGGTTATCATCCTGCCGTCGCTTCATGTCGGCGCGGGAAGTAATCCCTTGACAGGGGCGGCGCTCTGCGATACTATTTGACTAAATAGTCAAGTAGGACGGAAACATGCCCCAAAACCACATTAGACTCGATCTTGTCGCTAATATCTTCAAGGCGCTAGGCCATCCCATCCGTTTGGGTATACTCGAAATCCTGGGAACCCGAGAAAAATGCGTATGCGACATCGTCTCCGCCTTACAAGCCGATACCTCGAATATATCTAAGCATCTCTCCGTCATGAAGAACGCCGGTATCTTAGGAGACCGCAAAGAGGGCCTCAAGGTTTACTATCGCGTTATTATGCCCTGCGCCCTGAATTTTGTGGATTGCGCAGGAAAGGCGGCCCTCAGCGCCATCGAAGACCGGCGAGAGGCCCTAGCCGGCTAAGTTGGAATGCGCCGACAATCTTAAACGCAGCCGTGTTCGGAAACGATCGCCCCTATTCTGAAACTCCGAACATGCGCCCAACCACGGGATATATAGAATGGAACCCCAACTAGACGTACACACAATCAGCGCCGAGACAGAAGCGCCTGAGCCCCAGGCCGACGCCTTACCCGTAATCCTGCGGAGTCCTACTCTGTTCGTGGCGGGAACCGCGCTCTTCCTTGTAGGCTGGTATCTCCTCTACACCCACCTTGAAGCGGGTGCGGCTCTCATAACAGCCGGCTTGTTCGGTCCGATTAACGGCCGACCATTCCCATCTGCCGTCGAGTTCTTCATCTATGAGGCGCCCAAGGTGATGATGTTACTCACGCTCGTTGTTTTCGGAGTGGGCATGGTACGCTCATTTTTCTCGCCGGAACGCACGAGGCGGCTTCTTGCAGGTAGAAATGAATATCTCGGGCATGTTCCAGCCGCTCTTCTGGGAATAGTGACGCCTTTTTGTAGTTGCTCGGCGGTCCCATTGTTCATTGGGTTTGTGACGGCGGGAGTGCCGCTGGGTGTTACCTTCGCGTTTCTCATCTCCGCGCCCATGGTAAACGAGATAGCCTTAGCGCTGCTGTTCGGCCTGTTCGGCTGGAAGGTAGCCGCCTGGTATCTCGGCACGGGCTTGTTCATTGCCGTGCTGTCCGGAATCGTCATAAGCCGACTCCACATGGAACGGCACGTTGAAGATTGGGTTTACGGGATCACCGCCGGCGCCTGCGATCAAGCCTGTACGCCGGATTCCTCCATGACATGGCAGGAACGCGTACTCTACGGGTGGTCGGCCGTGAAGGACATAGTTCTCAAGGTGTGGCCGTACGTCTTGCTCGGCATCGCCGTAGGAGCAGGCATCCACGGATACGTGCCCGAGAACCTTCTCGCCGGACTCATGGGGAAAGACGCCTGGTGGTCAGTGCCTTTGGCTGTTCTGCTCGGAGTGCCCATGTACAGCAATGCGGCGGGGATTATACCCATAGTCGAGGCGTTGCTCTCGAAGGGCGCTGCTCTGGGAACCTCTCTCGCCTTCATGATGGCGGTAATAGGACTCTCGCTCCCCGAGGTCATCATTCTTCGTAAGGTGCTCAAGCCGCCCCTCATTGCGGTGTTCATCGGAGTCGTCGCAGTGGGAATCATTTTTGTCGGATTTTTCTTCAATGCTTTGCTATGAGCAGTAAATTACCCCAAACCGAGGGGTCAATATATCGCACCAAATAGGAGCCAACATGAAAGTGGAAATTCTCGGGGTCGGCTGCGCCAAATGCAACCAGCTGTATGATTTGACCCAGAAGGTCGTGAAGAACAACAATATTCCCGCCGAGGTGGTGAAGGTCGAAGACATGGCCGTTATCGCCAAGTACGGCGTTTTCCTTACCCCCGGTCTCGTGATAGATGGGCAGGTGAAGGCGGCCGGCAAGGTACCCAAAGAAGCGGAACTCCTCGCCTGGTTAACCCGATAGTGATCCATCCCCGGAAACCGCGCGACTGTGTCGATCCGGAGGCGTCTCAAGCCCGGTGAACGGCAACTATCCTAAGCTGCGGAATCCGGTATTCCCATATACGGACCGCTGCTGTTTCAAGCCCTTAGAAACATTATGAATCGGGAGGTTCATTTTCTATGAAGTTTCTTCGTACGATTGTAGGCGCCTTAGTGATAACGCTCGTCATCGTTGCTGCTCAGACGCAGGCGGCCGACGCAAAGATAAACCTGAAGTCGCTTCTGAGCCAAGGCAGCCCTATTTTGCTGGAATTCGGCCGAGGATGGTGTATTCCCTGTAAATACATGAAGCCCATCCTGGAAGACACGGCGAAGATCTACGCTGGGAAGGCCGTAGTGACTACAGTGGACATGGACGCTAATAAGGACCTGGTCCGCAACTTCCATATTCGCATGATGCCCACGCAAGTGTTTCTCTCACCCGATGGTAAAGAATTCTTCAGAAATGAAGGGACCCTGGAAAAAGCCCAAATAGTCCAGGTGTTCGCCAAAATGGGAGTTCCGGCGCCTCCTGCCGGGGCTGTGCCGCAAATACCCGCATCGAGTCGCTGAAAACGCGTAAGATCCACAATAGGGAGAGCATAATCATGGAGTCCGTGTTCGCAATGGTTCAGCAATGGGTTTCTTCCGGAAGCATCTGGCTCGCGGCGGGTGGATCATTCTTGGGCGGCGCATTGACCGCCATGAACCCCTGCGTGTTGGTAATGGCGCCTCTGATGATCGGCTTCATCGGCGGCATGAATGAGGAAATGACCACGAGAAAGGCCTTTCTTTACACCCTGGTATTCATCCTCGGCTTTAGCGTGGAACTGGCGATCCTCTTCACGGTGGGTTTAGCCGCGGCGCCGTTTCTGCAATCAGAGTACATGGTCTATGTTGTTGCGACGATCTGTGTGCTGCTGGGTTTGCACTTCATGGATCTTTTTCACCTCCCCATCGGCCTCTCTCAAGACAAATTGCCCAAACACACCGGGTTCATCGGCGCGGCCCTGTTCGGCTTCTTGTTCGGTCTCGTGTCGCTGCCGTGTACGGGTCCGGCGCTTCTGCTTATCGTGAGCGTTATTCCCCTCAAAGGCGCGTTGTTCGGTGGAGTGATGACCCTTTTCTACGGCATCGGCCATTCGCTCCTCATCCTCGTGGTAGGAACCTCCGCCGGCGCGGCAAAGCATCTCCTCAGCTCATCAAGGATGCGTTCGGCGAATCTTGCGCTCAAGAGAGTGGCCGGGGCCTTGCTCACGGGTGTAGGCGTTTACATCGCCCTGGGAGCTGTGTAGCGGCGCGGGCGTGTCGCACTCGGAGGCTCTACCCATTGCCGCTGTTCGTTCTCCGGAGATGTTTGCCCTCAGGCCGGCCCCGCGTGCCGGCAAGGCCGTCATATCGGCGCTCACGGTATCTATCCCATGACTTCGCTCATCCTTGCGTATCCGTCGGTTCAATGTGGGACACTTTCGAAACAATATAATTAATACCAGTATGATAGCTTCACTTGGTAATAAACCTAGACCTACGAACCTAAGATTTTGCTTTAAGAAAATTTGCTAAGTTTCCGTTTGACATGGAGATTCTTTGATGCTATGCCCTCCAACAGCATTCGGGAAGGAGGGCATCATGAACCCACCCGCCCATAGTTCGCAACGTCTAATTCTCTTAAGGAATAGATCGAAAAGGAGATTTATAATGGGCAGAATCTTCATCGTCGTGGCGGTCACGATCATCTTCTCGGCGTCCTGGGTTAACGCCGGGGATGTTGACGGCTCAGCCGGCGCCGGCGGAATCAGACCGCCGACCTTGCTCCAAATGAAACCGGGCGCGGTAGTCAACGCAGAATTCAAGGCAGGTCTCAAAGCCACTTCCGATGAAGGTATGGGAGTGGATGTAGATAATTTACTTCCTGAACCGGTTGCGGCGAAAGAATCATCGAAGATCACCGCAAAACCCGCTGTTGCGTTTCGCGAACGGAGCGGTATGGCGGCTCCCTCTGCGGCGGCTCCGAAGGCCGGCCGTGAGGCGGGCTCATTAGGTGTCCGTGAGGAGCCTACCGATCCGGACGCTGATTTGGAAAAGGATCTCGTGTTGACGCCTCCGCCGGCAAAACCGGAAGAAAAGCTTGAAGCGGAGCGAATCGCCGAACCCAAAAAAGCGGTTGAAAAGATCATAGTCGTGGAAAAGAAGCCGGAACGCGCCAAAAAAGCGGCGCCTCGCGTACAGAAGGTCTCGCCCGCCCGGACCCGAACATATGCGGGAAACACCCGACCGATTGTAAAGGTCAAACCGATCTCCCAGAATCCTTGGATGAACCCGGCGGGGAATTATCCGCAAGCTCCCGCGGCCCGTCGTATGGCGCCTCCGGGCTTGGAGCAGCCGCAAATGAACAGAGCGTCCTTGACCGCCGGTCGGCCCCAAGCGTCGAGCAGGACGTATGCGCACGGCAGGATCCCGCTGCCTCCTGAGGGCAGAATAGTCAGAGACGGCGTTACCATAATGCTGACCCCTGCTTCGGCTCCTGCGGTTCCCCAGGAAGATGTCGGCGAGGACAACAATTCCGATGTATTGGGCGCCGCTGCGGAGATCATTGGATTTCCCTTCGCCTTTATCAGTTCCTTCTTTTAGATGATATGATGGAAAGCGACGCCCGAGGATCTCGGGCGGTTCGCCTTCTCCAAGTGTTGCGGCGCCGAGTTCAATATTGATGCGCTTTTAAACAAGAAATAGCGGTAAAGGGTATTTTGTAAGATACGGGTTCCCCAGCTGCTATCTAAGAACGTTTAACATTCGCCGAAAGCGGCTTTTTCGTCATCAGAAAAGCCGCTTTCGGCTATTTTAAAGGTCTTGGAGAGGGGATCGGGGAGAAGCCTTCTTTCAAGAAGGTTCACCCTGATAGTGCTTATTTGATTGTGTATCGGTATAAGACGGCTTTGCGCCTGCTGAAGATCGGCGGGCGATCCTGCTTTCTTCCCGCTCTGCCCATAGGAATCTATGCGGTAGGCCCGCCCTTCGTGAACTGTTACTCCTTACGCGGCCAAATTCTCCTTGACACGACCGGCGGCCTCGACAAATAATCATCTTCCGAAAGCCGGCCTTCGTCGATACAAGCGTCGGCAAGTCGGTCGGCGGCCCCGGCCCTTAACCGCGGCTTCTCCAACCGATCATGTCGGCCTTTCACCGGTGAGGCGTGCGGAGCGTCCACTCTGGGAACCGGTTATAGCATGACTTCAATTTACGATATCTACGAACGCAAGAATTACCGAAACACCATTCCCCTGGCCCAGTCGGTTTCCTTTGAAGTAGAAGTTCGCGAAACCAATCTGTACATCCAGGCGCAAAGTGATTTAACCGCTAGAGCAAAGGACTCCGTTTTTCGGTATCGCTATCAGATTGAAGAATATCTGCGGCAGCACCCTGCGTTCAGGGAGGCCGCGAGTCCCATCCAGATCTACGCTTCGGCCCCTGAAATCATTCGCTACGCCGACCTCGCCTCGCGAGTGACGGGCGTCCCTCCCATGTGCTGCATGAGCGGCGCTATCGCCGATTTCGTATGTCGCGATCTGGCGAACGAATCCCCGGAACTGATCGTGTCCAGCGGGGGAGATTCCGCTATACGAAGCCTCAACGCCCTCTACGTGAAGCTGTACGCCCAAGGTTCGCCGCTGCACGGCCGCCTGAAGGTCGCCCTACGCGGCCTGAAGAAACCATTCGGTATCTCGACATACGTGCCTAAGCAGGGCGCACATTCCGTAACGGTGCTCTCGCGCTCATCAGCTTGGGCGTCCGCGTTTTCTACCGATATGGGTCTGCGAATTGCCGCAGGAAAGTCCTTGAGAGCCACCCTGGACCGATGCGCCGAGTACACGGATGTGGGCGGTGTCCTTGTAGTGAATAACTCCATTTTGCTTCTTGTGGGCGATATGAGCGTGGTCTCGGAAGCCAAAGAAGGAGCCGAGGCATGAAGATCGGCGTCATGTCCGACACGCACCTCCATCAGCCCAATGAGGTCCTGGAATTTATCTTGACCACGCTGTTCGCCGACGCTGATATGATTCTCCATGCGGGTGATATAACAGGCCGGCGCGTCCTGGACCGTCTCACGGAAAGCGAAGTTCTTGCGGTTTGCGGAAATATGGATGATTATGAGATCGCCGATTCCGTGCCGCATAAACGCTTAATCGAGATTGAAGGCCGACGGATCGGTCTCATGCACGGCTGGGGTTCGCGTCACGGCTTGGAAGAGAGAATAATCGAGCGCTTCAGCGAGGATAAGCCTGACATCATCGTGTATGGGCATTCACATGAGCCTTTCTGGGGAACCATCGGCAGCGCCGCCATGTTCAACCCGGGATCCGCAGGTCAAAATCGTGGATCAGGCGGAGCCACGGTTGGGATGCTTGACATGCGATCCGATAGTGTGCTGGCCTCCTTTATTGACCTCAGAGGCGAATATTCGAAGAGGTAACGATTCACATGGATAGAATGTGGGCGCCCTGGCGCATTGATTACATTATTGGAAATGCCGAAGAACCCGGGTGCATATTTTGCACGAAGCCGATGGAGGATAAGGACGACGACAATCTCATAGTCCATCGGGATCAAGGCGTCTTTGCAATGATGAATAAATATCCATACAGTAACGGCCACCTCCTCGTGGTCCCCGAGCGACACGCGCCTGACATTACGGAGTTGACGCCCGAAGAAAACAGTAATCTCGTGCAGGAGGTTTGCAGGGCGGTTAAAGCGTTGCAAAGGGTAATGAACCCTGTGGGATTCAATATCGGCGTCAACATGGGTGAAGTCGCCGGGGCCGGAATAGAAACACATGTGCACTATCACATTGTTCCCAGGTGGAACGGCGACACCAATTTTATGCCCGTGCTTGCGGATGTCCGGGTTATCCCGGAACACCTGAGAAGCACGTGTCAAAAGCTACGGAACGCATTCAATACATTGTTTCCTGAAAAGTGAGTGGTAACCGTTCACCAGGAACGACCGAACCACTTGGAATCACGATGGAGAGGTCCGGAGGAGAAATGACTCTCTTCCGGCTTTCACCGGGCGCAGAGCCGTCTGAAAGCCGGTGAACGATTACAGTGACTTGAGGTAAGCACATGAATCTTTTAAAAGTGGGGATACCGGGCCTATTCTTGTTCTTGGTCACCATTGCGGCTTTAATGAGTAACAAAGACGTCTCCATGGAACTGAGGTTCTTCTTCGATCCCGATAAGGTCTACACTGTGGCTTTTTGGGAAGTCGTGATATTCTGTGTAGCTCTCGGTTTCATTATCGCTGCTGTTTTTGTCTTCATAGATCAGCTAGATACCAATAAGAAGATGAAGGATTTGGCCAAGGCCGACCAAGAAAAAACAGCAGAAATCGAACGACTCGATGAAGATTTGCGCGCGGCGCAGGAAGAAAATGAAGCCCTCAAACGCCGCTTCGGTGTCACGGACACGGAAATGGAACCCCTTCCTGAACCACCGCCCGGACCCGATGAGCCGCTTACGAGAATGGCCTAAGAAGTCGCTTGCGCTTTCCGAAACGGTTCACGGCGCTTGAAACCGCTAAGGCCGTGGTGAAACATAAAGAGAGACCTATCTCTCGGCAGCGCCGCCCCTGCAGTGAACAGTGCGTCACTTGGCATACCATCAGCAATATCGAACGTATCCCCAACAGCAAGACTGATCGGTTCGATCATGCCGGAAAGTTGAATCATTTGATTTTGAACGACATATGGAAATAATTCGCGTTCGCGAAAAAATATATCATCGGTTTATATCACCTTCCGTGGCCCTGGGAAATTTTGACGGAGTGCATTTAGGCCATCAGGAAATCATCAAACGCACGGTGGCGTCGGCTCACGCTAAGGGTTACGAAGCTATAGTCTATACCTTTGACCCGCACCCACGCATTGTCTTAGGTAAATCCCCGGAGGTGCCTCGCCTTACGACCCCTCGAGAAAGAGCCGATATTCTGGAAGAGCTGGGTCTGGACGTACTTATCCTCGCCGAATTCACCAAAGAGTTTGCCGCCCAACCGCCGGACCAATTCGTTCGCGAAATACTTGTTGAAGAATTGGGAGCCCTACGTCTGTTCATTGGGGAAAATTACCGCTTCGGCAAAAATCGCGCGGGAACTCCTGCCGAACTGAAGAAGATCGCCCCTGAAGCCGGTTTCCAGGTGCGTGTTGTGCCTTCAGTTACGGTGGATGGGGTGATGGTGTCATCCAGCCGCATTCGCGACCTCTTGTCCCAAGGCCGCATTCGAGAAGCGAATGTGCTTTTGGGGCGCTACTACAGCTTAGAAGGCCGGATCATACACGGGCATCATCGCGGCAAAGGCTTGGGGTTTCCGACCGCGAACCTTAAACCCGAAGTAAAACTCCATCCACCCGAAGGTGTCTACGCCGTCTACTGTCGCCTCGATGAGCGCGTCTACCCCGGTGTAATGAACATCGGCTACAATCCCACCTTTCAGGACAAGCGGGTTTCCTACGAGGCCTATATTTTTAACTTCAATGAAAACATCTATGGCCGCAATATGCGCATCTACATTGTGGACCGCATCCGTGAAGAAATGACATTCTCCGGGGTAGAGCAACTCAAGGAGCAGATTCGGCTTGATTGCCGTAGCGCCGAATGCGCACTTGAGGATAGCCCGACGCCCGATTATTGACCATCGGTGTAAAAAAATGTGACACATGCCTTTACGGTCTAACCGTTCACCGGGACTGATGTAACCACTTGCCATTGCCGAAGTCCAAACGGGAGAGGAGTGTTCCACTCCGGATGTTTGGCCTATTAAGCGTAGCCTAGAGCCCGATGAACTGTTCGGCTTCGGCCGGTAGGTGTAGGCTCGTCGGGCCGGCCCATGCCGCTTGTGCGGGGTCGCCGTCCTGCTCTTCTTCTACGGGTCGAGTTTGTCGGGAAGACTCTGGGACCGTCCCAACGTGTTCATCAGCTTTCGCCAGAGCGCCGCAGCGGTTATCCCCATGTGGATGAAGATCGACCCAAGATCCGTTCCCGCAATGAAATGGGCGTGCAGATGATACACCACCCGTCCGCCTTCCTTATTTACATTCACCAAAAGCCTGTAACCGGGTTGATAGACACCGAAGCGCCGCGCTGTTCAACCGCCGTTTCGCTGATATGCGCCATGAGATTGGAATCCGCCGGCACATCATTCAAGGTAGGAATGTGGCTCTTGGGAACAATGAGGATGTGTATCGGCGCGGTAGGTCCGGCATCCCAAAAGGCATAAGTGAGTTCGTCTTCGTAAACCTTTCGATGTGGGGCCTCTCCCCTGATGATCTTACAAAAGATGCAGTCTTCCATTCCAGCTCCGAGTATGTGGTATGAATGAACCGGTTGATCGGCCGGTTGTGTCCACCTGAGACGTTTCGACCTTACTGTGGGCCAAAAAAGCCGGCAAGGAACGCCCGTTATGGTGGAACCGGCGCCGATCTACTTCTCGTGCGTCTTTCCGTCCCAGACCTTAGAAAGTAGATGGCAATGCAGATGAAAAACTTCCTGACTGCCGCCCTTGTTCACGTTGATGAACACCCTATACCCCGGTTCAGCCACGCCGAAGTAACGAGCCAAATGGACGGCCGTGCGCACGATATGCCCCACAAGGTCGCTGTCGGGCGGCACATCGTTGAGGGTAGGGATGTGCTCCTTCGGCACGATAAGGACGTGCAACTTCGCCGCAGGCTTCTGGTCATGAAAAGCCACTACGCGGGTATCCTCATAAATCAAGTCCGCATCTTTCTTGTGATTCGCAATATTGCAAAAAATACAATCATCTACCGTGGTCATAAAAGCCTCCAATATTCATAAGGAATAAAATGCACTGTAGCCCCTCGAATCGGAAGCGCGGTGACTATTCACCTGCGCTTGGAAAATGGACACAGCAAACGGTGAATGGTTCCTATACCTTCATCGGAAAGATTTGTTACGCTCAAGAACCTGTTTGCGGAGGCGCTACATATGTGTTTCAAAAACGGTCGGACAGGTTTGCCGCAGCACAGCTTTAATCGAGTCGCCGCCTAGCGTCTGAGCCGATTTCGGTCCTGGTGTGTCATAGACTACTGGAGCGGATTACGCTTATGGCGATGAATGATTACCGTACCAAGAGAATTCAGCGGCGAAAGGAAAACGTCCTCAATGAGAAACGATGAATTTGATATAGTCGAACAAATGGTGAAAGTGGACGCGGATAAACGATTTGGGCCTAAGGTCACTGATCATTTTCATAATCCTCGAAACTACGGCAAGCCGGAAACATATGATTGTTCCACCTACGTCACGGGAATGTGTGGAGATACGGTGGGTTTCTTCATCACGGTCAATGGTGACCGCATAGAAAGGGTCGGCTATGAAACCGACGGCTGCGGACCTACCGTGGCCTGTGCGAGTGTTCTCAGCGATATGGCGGAGGGAAAGACTCTCTCCGAAGTAGCGGCCATGAAGCCACAGGACTTGCTCGACGAGCTGGGAACTGATTTGCCCGTGGAAAATAGCCATTGTGCGGACCTGGCTGTGAACGCATTGAAGGCGGCGCTGGAGAAGTTGAAGGTCTGAGCGCCCCCGTCACTCCGTGTATATCTTCTGCCGCTCGCAGTTAAAGAAGTAATATGAGGAGACTCGTCTTGAAGAGCCTGTCGTAAAATTAAGGCTAAGGCAAATGAGTGGAGTGAAGGACGCCTCTCATTTTTCCGGCCCCCGATACTTTGGACCGCCGAACTCAAGGAAAAAGAGGTCGGTTTTGTCCGCCGTTTACTTTTGGACCCCTTCCATATGCCGACTTCTTATGCCTAGGTCGGCATCAGTCCTCCTGATTGTCGGTATTTATAAAGCTTTTGAGATTTAAAGCGCTGCAAACAAGGTTCGATTGCGCTTTCACCGACCCAAGGCCGTATACCGTCCACCTCCGAATTTCAACGTGGGGTTTTATCCGTGCGAATACAGGCTCGATAATCACCTTACGACGTGTAATCCCAATGTGCTGTCGAACGAGGAATATAGGTGAAGGATATTTTTGTAAGAGCAGTTTTCCCTAACTACTATGAAAGAATGTTTAAATGCACCGCAAGTGGCTTTTTCTCCTTGAGAAAAGGCACTTGCGGCTATTTTGAAAGTTCTTGGAGAGGGGTTTGGGGAGAAACTTCTTTCAAGAAGGTTCTCCAATATTACTTCTTTTATTGCGCATTGGTATAATACTGATGTGCTTTCACAAAAATAAGATCGGCGAAGCTTTTTTGCAAAGTAGGCTTTTCCAACCTCTTTTTAAGAAATTTGTGATAATCTTCGAAAGCGGCATTTTCTCCTTGAGAAAAGCCGGTTTCGGCAGTTGCAAAAGTTCTTGGAGGTTTTGGGACTCATCCTTTCTTTCAAGAAGTTCCCCCTATTATTACTTATTTGATTAGGCGTTTGTAAAAGTAATCGCTTCTTCTCAGGATACTGTATCTTCTCTTCTCAGGATACTGTCTCTTCGCTCGCTGCCGCTCGAGCGCTTTGTAATTGACGCTGATATTTACCGTAAGAGCCTTTTTGCTCTTTGTGCATAGCCCCCTGTAAGACAGGTTTTATACTCACGTCAGCGATACATACGCCCTTGATTGCGATTCGGTCCCCTCTCCACGCGCATAGAGTAGGTCAAAATCCGCCCATGCGGACAGATGCATCAATCCTTTTGCTCATCGTATATACACTTTGAGCCGTGCTATGGACTCGAGTTCGGAATAGTGGGTGGTAAACTCATGCGGCGACACATTCACCTATACCTCATAGCCTCGCTCTTCGGCCAAGCCCATCTGATGTCAATGCCTAATGTTGCTGTCAGTAACGGCCACTGGGATCAGGAGGAGGTTCGTAGGGGGCGGCTCTCTGAGGATTCCATGCGCTCGGTTTACCGCCGGTGTCGTATTTACCGTCCAGCAGCGAAGCGCAACCTGTCGTAAAGAGAGCGCACAAGAGCAATAAAATTAGCTGTTTGCGCATTGAAACATAAGGGGGCTTTTCAAGCCCCCATTCTCCTTGAATGCAGTGAATGTCGTGATTAGGGCGGTTCCCCCCTTCGAGCGTTCAACCAAAACGCACGTATACTGTTGCAACCGAGTAGCTTAGGAGGGACATCAACCTTGGACGTTTATTTCTTACAAATTTCTCGGAGCGCCTTAGCGGCGCTGAACTTGGGCGCCTTCGTTGCGGGAATCTTGATCGACTCGCCTGTCCGAGGGTTGACGCCCTGACGAGCTTGCCTTTCTACCACGCTGAAGCTTCCCAGGTCGTTCAGCCGAATTTTTTCGCCTGCGCTCAAGGTTTCGCGAATGGCGCTGACAAGCGAATCCAAAGCGGCGGATGCGGCTTTCTTGGAAATTCCTGCTTCTTCGGCCACACGGGTAATGAGATCAGCCTTGGTCATATCGTCCTCCTTTACCACATCTCAATGAAGAGAAACACAAGTTAACATGGGCTATCCGCGCTTTTTATACAAGTACGTGACTAGAGCTGTCAAGTTATATAAACCTGATGTACAAACACTTAGAGCGTTCACTTGCCACTTCGAGTGGGCGCCGCATTCTAGCTGAAGAGGTATATCATTGGAATCAATAGAGTTTCTGCATAGAGATCAAACGTTCAACATCATGGTTGAAGACGATCTAACTTTCGCTCAGGTGCGCGCCGTGCTTGATTTTTTGCTCAACGCACATGTATTGGCGCAGAAAGAGAAGAACGAACAGGAGGCTACCGACGAAGACTACTTCGAAGTTATTCATGAGGGAGTCACGCTTCGAGCTTGGGTCCTCGAAAACGGCATCTTCATCGAACCCAAACCCGGCGAAGCGAAGTAGGGAAAGGGCGCAAGACATCCGTCTACCGCCCAAATCGCCCTGTCATGGTTCCGTAAGGGTTACGCGCCTCGCCGGGAACGGTCGGTCAAAAACGTCGCTACGCGGCTCCCATAGACCTTTTATGTTTTTGACTTGACACGATAATATATTAGTATACCATAGAATATAGAGCTGAAGGAATCTTTTTTCGAACAAAATGCCTGTAAATTTTTTAAAAGGATTCAGGAAGTTTTAGGCTGTTCTGCGCCCGAAAGATTCGGGAAATACTCACCGGGAATTAGCTAACCATTTGAATCACATACGGCGTGGATCGAGGGAGGGATGAGACGACCGCTATACGCTAATAGACCACCCCCTCGCCTGCTTTCGTGATGGAGATCGGCGTCGTCAAGACTCCGATCCTGAGTAGCGACTGGACTTGTATGTGGCCGCGTTTCTCTCTGGTTGATTTACACGACAACGGGATTGTAGGCAAGAATTCTCTCCCATGCGCTTTCCCAGCGTGGAGAGGAGGCTTGCCGGTCGCCCCTTCCTGCATTTTGGGCTAAAGATTAGGAGACGGGAGGATTCTGCGCCGTACGCCTGGAAGCCATGTCGGCGCCTTTGCGCTACATTGTACCGATGTGCTTTCACAGAAGTAAGATTGGAGAATACTTCATTCAAGAAGATTCTCCCCCCACTACCTACTCCAAAGCGAATCGAAGCCTAAACTTTCAGAAAGTGAGTTTCGTCGCCGTTCAGCTTTGGGCCGACAGGTGAGCGATACGCGACTTGATGAAGAGCGCATCAGGCGCCTCAGGGAAAAACTTCAAATACTGTTTGTAATCCTGAACCGCCTCTTTGTTCTTGCCCATGGCTTCATAGATACGCGCCTTCGAGGCCAAGGCTTCGCGGCGGTACGGGGAAGAGGTATTCACCTGCAAGTCGTTGAGGAGCTTCAAGGCCTCATCGTATTCATCCAAAGCGAACTTCGTCATGGCAATGTGGTAAATCGCCAACTGTTCGAGCCCATGTTTCATCAGCCCGGTATTCCGAGCCTTCTCGTATTGCTCAAGCGCTCCCTTGAAGTCCTGTTTCTTATAGAGGACGTGACCGGCATAAAGTAAGGACATCTGGCCGGCCGGCAGAGAAGGATAGTCCGCTGCAAGGGTACGGAACTCGGACAAAATAGCGTCCCATTGTTCCGAAGTGACATCGGATTGCGCCGCAGCATTTTCATACGTGCGGTGAGCGTTCATGTAGAGCGTATGGCTCTTGGTTCGCTTGAAGTTCTGATAATTCATAAAGAGCAGGACCGCAGCGAAGGCGGCAACCGCAATCAACACAATCATTGTCACTTGCTTGGGATTCGCCTGCGCTTTTCGTATGAACGAACTGCTGGCGCTAATGAACTCGTCGTCGCCTTTGAGCAGTTCTTTTCGGGATATATTTTCAGCCAAGGTTCACCTCGTCGTATAATCCTATTGCTTGTAATCGCTCGTCAGGCGCAGAGCCGCCTCAAGCGCTTTGTACGATTGCCGAAAGGCGGGGGTTGCTCATTCGATTCACCGTTGCGATGTGTGACGGAAAGGGGGGCGCAACGGCTTACCGGGCGATTTGCCATGATATGGATAGCCCAGGAGACGTCATAAGTCAACAACGCCCGGGCTTGCTCATGGTGATTTCGCGATCGGGCCGGCAACCGCCGTGAGCCGAGGTTGAATTTAGGGGACCTTTAGCCGTATGATGAAGAGATCACGGTCACGGGGGAGTAAACGCTTGGTGTCTCGATTGTCTACCCGGGTGCGTCGGTAGCTATGGTTCAAAATGATCACCCTCTACCGGACACGGATTCCGCAATGATTTCTTACGGCGTATAAGGCGCCGTTGTGCGTGTCGGCACGCTTAAAAAACAAAGATTTCAGTTGATAACCATTACATGAAACAACCAAATCAAGATCACATATACCGCTTTCAAGAAGTCGTAGACTTTGTCGCCAAATCGCATGCGAACGGCGGAATTCACGGACTTCAGGGGTCCGCCGCCGCATTTCTTGTGGCTGCCGCAGCTACGGCGGGCGCTCAGCCCATAGTGATTGCGGCCCCGGACGGCGAAGCGGCGTCCACATGGGCGACGGATATACGTTTTTACCTGGGCCGTGATGAACTCTTTCAGCAGCCCCTCACCGACCAAGTAGTTCGCTATCCGTCTTCAGATCTGGCGCCGTACTCCTTTGTGGGGTTCGAATCCGGTATTTGGCTCAACAGAATGGCGCATCTATTCCGCCTCGCCAACGGCATGTATCCTCAGGTCATGTGTGTTGGGCTGGATGCGCTCACCAGGAAGGTTATCCCGAAACGGACGATTCTCGATGCGGGCTTCCTCCTGCACACCGGCACGGAGATCGACCGAGATGAATTGCTGTTCAAGTTGCAGGCGGCGGGCTACTCGAGATCGCCCCTCGTCGAGGACGCGGGCGACGTATCCGTGCGCGGCTTCATCATTGACGTCTACTCCCCGATGTACCCTTATCCCATCCGGATAGAACAGTTGGGCGACCAAATCGACACCATGCGATTCTTCGATCCGTCGAATCAACGGTCAAAGGAGGCCGTTTCGCAGGTTTTTATCTCGCCTATCCACATGATCTTACCGAATTCGGAAGAGCTCGCCGATGGCGTGCAACGCATCGTGCAAATCTGTGAAGACAGGGGTATAGCCAAAAAAGTTCGTCAACAATTGGTGGAAGACTTCAAACACGGAATTAGATTTCCAGGAGCCGAGTTTTATCTCCCTGACTTCTTCGAGATGCGGCCCCTCCTGGAGTATCTCCCTCCCAACGCCGCTATCATCTTGCCCGATTCGGATACCATGAATCGGGTCCTCGATGAGCAACAGAGGGATGTCTTCAGAGGGTGGGAAGAAGCCTCCGCGGATGCACTGCCTGTGCCGGAGCCCGAGTCTTTGTTCCTGCTCAAGGACGAGCTGTACGCGCGCCTCGAAGACTTCCGCAGAATAACCATGTCGCCGCTCCACATTGCAGGTGAGGAACAAGAGAGCTACCGCGTGTCCTCGCAATCCAACAGCGACATTCGGGAAGAACTCCTCAGGAGCAAGGCATACGATGCAAGCATGTCTCTGCTCGTGGACAAACTCACCGCGTTTCGTGACGCAGGCTCGGAAGTCTTTCTCGTGAGTCACAATCAGGGACAGGCCCACCGACTCGCGAAGCTGCTGGAGCCATACGCCCTCGATTTGGATATGCGGGGCGCGGGCTTTGAATCCCTCCATCTGAGCGGGAAACCGACTCCGGGAATCCGGTCGTATGTGGGCGGCTTGTCGTATGGGTTCCAGCTGCCTTCCGCCGGACGAGTAGTAATCACGGAAGAGGAAATCTTCGGCTCGCGGGTTCGTATCGCCCCCCGTAAGCGCGCCAGGGGTTCCGCGCTCACGTCCCTGACGGATCTTGTCGAGGGCGAGGCCGT
>JBBRBO010000066.1:0-20733 GCA_038205805.1 Desulfomonilales bacterium | reverse complement strand
ATAAAGCCTTCACCTCGCTTGATCAACTTGAGAAAACGCTCTGCCGATCACTCAACAAACTGGAACAAAATCCCAAACTAGTGAAGTCAATGACAAATTTCCCTTACTTGAGAGTTACCTGAAATGAAACGAACTGGTATGAAACTCCTCCGGCGAACATCCCGCCACTAAGCAAGGACATTCCAAAACTACTTCCTGCTCCAATAAAATAATACATTCTATTTTTCCTGGTCTTAAACAGTTTAGTTTTTAAAAGAGTAACGGATTGCAAAATCAGATCTGTTGATTCCGAGTAATTGGCGCCGCAATCAGGGCAATGCATAGCTGCCACTTCTATTGTGCCGGTGCAAGCGGGACAGGTCTTTACCAGCGTTAATCCACAATCTTTGCAGTAGTGTGATGACTCTTTGTTGTTGGTCCCACACTTCCGACATACCGCCCCAGCTATGATGAATGTATTACGATCTTGAGATAGGATCAGCCGCGTACCGCAATATTCGCAGGAGTGGCTACTGTCCGGTATATTGGAACCACAATTAGGGCATTTAAGCTCCTTAACCAGCATTTAATTCTCCTAACTATTGAACTTACTTTACGCTCCATTTTTCGAGAGTGTTGGTTGATTTTTGCGAGGGCCTAAAAAGGGCGCGACAAAAGCGTCGAAATCCGGCAGAATTAGGTATCTGAGAGAAGTGTGTCATAAGTGTAATGCCGGAGATACTGTCATATTCGATGTGAGTTTTTTACCTATTGTGGCCGCTTTTGCCAAGAAAGATCGGCGTCGCCGACTCGCTTGAGCAACTGCTTTTCCGCTCCGTCGATCCACGTGAGGAGCGTGCCGTTATACCGCATCCACTGGAATTCTTCCCGCGTGCCGGATCGAATCCCCAGCTGCGTGAGGGCGCCCGGGCCGATGATCTCCGCTACCCGCTTGATGACCGTGGCGTGATTCAGCGGCTCGCCCTCGTAGTCTTCTCGTAAGTCCGTGTGAGCATCTAGGTGGAAAACCTGCTCTGGGAACGCAGCTCTTTACTGTGTGGCTTTATTTCTTTCATCCCTGTCGTTTTGTTTCTGTCGTTCATATATTGATTGCCAAAGCTTTTTCTCACCCGGATCACAGATAAGGGAAACGGGGACAGTCCAAAAAATTTCTCCCGAATTCAGATCTTGGACCCGAATATAATCATCTTCTTTTTCTAAAGGCTGCAGTCTGGTACCCGGTTTAATTTTAATATATTGCTTTGTCCTGATTTTTTCTAGCACTTCGGCGAGTGTGGCGGGCGGAACTTCAGAAGGAAAACCCAGACACACCGGCTTAGAAATGCAGTAATCTTGGTCCTGGTCCTGGTCCTGAGCGCGTTCCTTGAGAGTCACCTTTTTATACTCTGGGAGAGGCCATCCCCATTGACTGCCTTCACTATTAATGGCGCTTAACTGACTTCGAGTGATGTGCTCTCTCTTAGCGAGTTTACCGGCATTTTTCTCCAATAACTCCTCTCTTAGCGAATCTTGTTCTTCCGCATCATGCGGATGTCGCGCTCTTGCTATATCCATCCAATGGCGTTCCACTATAGTATAGTCTTGAAAAATCTTGATTCTTTGAGCTTCCGTTAAGCCGAACCTATCCATTGACGGCCTTTGGGAAGCTTTTATAAAATCATCATAAAAGGTTGTTGTAGGTTTTCCACCACCCCATTCCGTTTTGACTATAGCGGCTAACATGCCATCGCCCGTTTTCGCTTGATCCATCCGACGATAAACACGAATCGCAATATTTGGCTTTTTGCCCTCCGGTCCCTTCAATGTCTGTTGATAAAGATCATTCAGCAGTTTATTCAGTTGTTCCTTAGAAACAGGTTCTTGAACAATGACATTTAAGTCAACATGGGAATTAACGTCGACTTTGCTTTGTTCTTCACGAACTACCTTATACGTGGGTAACGTATCAGTCACCTTTTTTTCAAGATTGGTTTCAATAACTGCCCCATTCTTGACCAGCATTTTGAATTTCTCCTCTTGTCCGCTGAAGTAGGTTTCCATGAGAGCGGTTTCACCTGTATCATTTTTTGTATCTATGTCAGCGCCCTTGCTTAGGAGAAACTCCGCCATCTTCAAATTATTTCTTGTGACTGCAATTCTAAACGCAGTGTTTCCCTGTGGATCTTTTTGGTCGATTTTAGCGTGATTATCCAACAACATATTTGCAACAGTTACCACGTCGGATTCTGCCACTCTCATTAAAGCTGTTCGTCCTTCATTGTCTTTCTGGTCAACCTGAGCACGTTTTTTCAGAAGGAGACCGATTATCTTTATACCGCTATCGCTTTCTGTATTTTTATTTCCCCGGGCCAAATCGACAGCCCACATTAAAGGGGTTTCGCCCTTTTTATTCGTTCGATTAACATCGACGCCTTTCTTCATTAATAATTCAGCTCTTCTTACGTCTCCAATATAAATCGCCTTCATAAGGCTACTCACCTGCGGATCTTCTTGTACTCTTTTCTTCGACTCGTCTTCAGACGAGTCCAACAATTCTCTCGTTTGGCGTTCAAGTTCATCTGCCCATTTATCTGCGAGTGTGCATGTATTCGCAGCTACAAAAGTTAAAAGAAAGAAGAGAAGCGAGACTAGTGTCCTCATGAAACTTGACTCCATTCAAGTATAAACGTTGTCCCTGAACTTAGCAGGTTGCCTGGGGCATTCATCAGGAGATACACACTAACAGCACAATTCTAAAGATCACTTTGGTTCCAATGCCTCTTCAACCCTTTCGGTTTTCGTAATCGTTTACCACGACAGCCAAATCAAAGAGGGTCCTGGGAGTTGACTGCGGTAAGTAGTGACGGGAAGGAATTGGAAGGATTCCTCCCCTGAAGGACGCTGGATTTTCAGGGGCTAACAGCCGTGCGATGAGAGTTTATCCCTCGGTGGATTGATTATCGAAGCTGATCTTTCTCCTTGGACGGCGTGACGTCCTCCTCTCGCTGCAGCATAATTGGTTTTACCGTAGAGCGCCCTTTGTGTTGGCCGCCGAGTGTATCGGAGGAGAGAGGCTTCAAAGAATTGCAAGAGTCTCGAGTAAGAAGGGCTATTTTGCGCTCCACTTCCTCTCCACGCGCCGTGAAACGCTCCAGAGTAGTCACAAGTTGCACCATCAACTCGATGGCGGCCTCCGAATTCTCATACACCAGCGCTGCAGCTTGTTTCCCTGGTCATAAAACTATTATGCTGATCTTGTCAATAGGTCATGGAACCCATGCGAGATTTCACGCCGCTAAAAAATGCCAAATGTTCAACCGATACCGGAAATCACCACATGCTACGCGATTCCCGGTGAAGGGTTATAAAATAGGTTCATCATCTGCGTACCCGATCGGGGAACGACAAGAGAAGTCATGTTCCCTAAGGACGGACACTCCGCCGTGTACACATGCACGGATTGGCGGACGATTCGAAAGATCTTCGGGCGCATTCCTTTCGGCGTCCGGCAAGACCGTCCGATGTCCCATAAAATCCACTCCTATAATGCTTATTAAATGCACCCGAAACGCGTAACTTTCGCGTGTCTCTCTTCTCATTTCACGAAGCGGCATGAAGAGCGGGCGAATGGAGGCTCTTCCAGCGGGAAGCTCCTCCATTCTCCTCGTTCTTAATTGACAAAGCGAACGGGAGTTAGACCGTAAGGTCTTTCACAAAGGGCGGGAGCGTGAATGCGGCTCGTAGGATCTCGGGGCTGAAGTACTTGAGTCCTTGCGGCGGCGGGGTCACGGTGCTCGGGTCGTCGGCACGGCTGAAGTCCAGCCCCTCCCCGCACATGGTGAACGACCACAGGGCGCCGGGGTAGGATGGGATAACCGCAAGATACGGAGCGGCGGCGTCTTTCCCGAACACGGCCTTGAGCTTTGCCACGGTCTCTTTGAAGACGTCCCGCATGAAGATAGGGCTTTCCGTTTGCAAGACTACGGCGCCGCCCGGTTTGAGGCTCTTCTTGATGGCTTGGTAGAAGGAGGGCTCGTACAGGGCCACGCCCGGACCGACAGGGTCCGTGCTGTCCACCAACACCAGGTCGAATTGGTTGGGGCGCTCGGCGATGAAGGCCGCGCCGTCCGCATTTATCACTTGAGCCCGCGGGTCGGATAGACCCACGGATACCTCCGGCATGAACTGCGTGCAGACGCTCACCACGAGGGGGTCAATTTCACACAAGATGATGGATTCCAAACCGGGGTATTTCACCAGCTCGGTCACGGTCCCGCCGTCACCGCCACCGATAACCACTACTTTTTTCGGGTCACGAAGCAGCGACATGGCGGGGTGAGTCAGCATTTCGTGATAGATGAAGTTATCTTTCTGCGTCACCATGAAGCACCCATCCAGGATGAGCGCTCTGCCCATGGCGTCGGTTTCGTAGACCTCCACCTTCTGGAAATCACTTTGCTGTTCAAAGAGCTTTTTCCCGTATTTTACGGAAAAGGCGGTCTTGTCCTCATACGCTTCCGTGAACCATTGATTGGGATTTAGGGACATAGCACCACCGCGGCAAAGACCGCTCCCACTCGTTGAACGGTGAGAGAGGCGGAAATGCTCTTGATCTCGCGTATCTTGAGCCCTCGAATGTTTTCCATACCCTCGATGACCATGTTGCGCACAAGGGCCTCACACGCTTCCGGGCTGCCCAGGCGCGAACATTCCATAATGAGACCGGCTGCGGATGGGTCTTCGGGTATCCCCACGGCCACCGCCGCAGAGATAAGCGTGCCGGGGATGTCGTTCACCAGATCCCCGTACGCCAGCGGAACAAACGAGCCTTTTGGGTAGTTGTGGCTATTCACCTGCGTCGCAGCGGGCGGCAAGATGCTGCTCATCTTTATAAGATTCGTATCGCCGACTCCCGCGTCCAGGAGCGCCGCATCGAACGCGTTTAGGTGCGTCGAGGCGTCTCCTTTGCCGGAAGTTAGAAAGAAATGCTTGGGGAGTTCGCCGAACATCAAGATAGTGTCCTCCTTACAAAAGGTTCGGGTTGCAGTCATGAGAATGAAATATATTCGTGGTCTCGGGGCGGCTTATGAGCCCGGTCGCAATGAGCGCACTCAGAGCCGTCGCCCGCCGGATCAACCGACAAGCGGCTGTAAGACGGAATACCAATGCACAAGTAAAAAAGTACTATTGGGGAGAACCTTCTTGAAAGAAGGCTTTTCCCCAAACCCCTCACCAAGAACTTTTGCACTTTCCGAAACCGGCTTTTCTCATGGAGAAACTACCATTTTCGGCGATTATCACCAATTTCTCAGAAATAGATCGGAAAACCCTGCTTTGCAATAAAAGCTCCACCACTATTACTCATTTGATAGTGACTCGGTATGAGGCTGTTTTTGCACAAGGTCTTTCTTCAGTTGATCCATCTCGTCACGAACGGCTTCCCGAATCCCGTGAACGAATAATTCATTTTTCGTTAATCGATCTTCCATGACCTGTAGCTTAGGCATGATAAAAAAGATCGTGTAAATTGCAATAGCGGCGAGCAAAATGAAATTTGCCGTAGCGAATAACCATAACCACATGCTGTATTTGGCTGTTTCCTTTCTCGTTGATTCTTTTGTCGGGGAAGTCTTGCCGCTCGCGATAGAGGCCGAACCGGCAGCGCCGGTGGTTGTTCCGGATGCGGACGGCCCTCGAACCGGCTCTTGATCAACGGACTGCTCCACGCCTGATCCTTGCGCGGATCTGAGGTCGGCGGCCACCCTGATCGGTATTTTGCGGGTTTCGCGGACCTGATCGTCCTGAACGACCTGGATGACGATCTCTTTGCCGTTCAAAAGGTCCAATTGAGCGGGGTCGGGTGAGATCCAGATGGAAAAGCCGTCGTCGGATGGGACCGTGAATTTGCCCCACGTTTCTTTGGGAACTTTGGACTGCGCCTTTTTGCGCGTGATTTGAAAATAGGAGACACCCGCCTCAACCGGACGCACACCAAACGTAAGTTCCCGGCCGGAACGGTTTTCCACCTCGAGCACCCCGGCGCTCTTGTAGTTGCTCTCGTCAAAGGTGATGGCGGTTTGGTTCACATTGACGGATACATCTCGGCCCTGACCGAGACGCACGGTGCGATCCTGCTCGACTACCGTTTCCGATGCGAACAAGGGCTGATCCTCGACCTTCATCGAGAAAAGCTCGGACACGCTTTTCACCCCAAACAGATTTCTGCCGCCCTTTTCCGTGAGTTGGATGCCTCTGGACTTGATGAGCGAATCCTGAAAGGTATGGGTTGCGTTATTATAGAGCGGACCGGCTAACGGAACGGATTTACTGACCTTATTGGATGGGTCGATCCACTCGATAGTGATGAGGCCCACGTTCCGAATGAGATTTTTGTTCTTGGGGTTCAAAATGATGCTGAAAGACTTGAATTTTTCCTCGAAATCTATCTTCTTGATGACAATTTCTTTCCCGGACATGGTGACGCTAACCTTGGGTGTAAATCCGCCGCTCGAGTCTTTCAACCCAAAGGTCTCACCTAGAGCCAAGGCGGGGACCACAACAATTAGGATCAATTGGAGAAGCGCCGCCACGACGCCGGACCCGATATTCTGCGATGTCTTTCCGCCCACGTGTCTCAATACCATTTCTTAGCCTCAAACCAATGCGTAAACAAAGAAGTAATAGTGGGGAAAACCTTCTTGAAAGAAATTTCTCCCCAAACTCCTCTCCAAGAAGTTTCGCAATTGCCGGAATCGGCTTTTCTCGAGGAGGAAATGCCGCTTCCGGCGATTATCACAAATATCTTAGAAAGCGATTGGAAAAATCTACTTTGCAAAAAGCTCCGCCTATCTTACTTTTTTGAAAGCAAATCGGTATCAGTTCTGACGGCTTTACCGTAGTGGGTAGAGAGCCGCCTCAAGCCCGGTGAACAATTCCAAAAGACCAAAGCCCACAACATGGGAAACCGCCGACTCCCCGTTCTCCATATTTCTCATAGCTTGGCGGCCTACCGCCCACGGGTTTTCAGCTTACACTTCAGCGCCTATACACGTACTCAATTTAGGGTTCTTATGCAAGAGCATTATACATACTGACGCGGATCGGCTCTGAAAGGCATCGAATCACGGGACATTTTTGGCCGAAGGGCATGTCGCGTTGAAGCCGCTCTCCATTCGTAGTTGCGGGCGTCTTCCCTGCGGAGAGCCCCCTGCGTAATTTCAAGTGATTGCATACTGCCGGGTGAACGGTTACAGGTAACATAGAGGGGTCGCTCACGCTGAACGTCGGCCGACTATGTGAATCAAACTACGTTAGCGCCTAATATAAGGAAGGCGGTGACTCTCGGTAAACAGGCGGCTTATTTTTCCATTGCCCCGCGCCCTATTTCGTAATAATCCTAATGCACACCTTTTGGAATCAGGAGCCCCCATGAGTTTTGAACATGTGCCGGTAACAAAGAAATCGCAGGATATCTCGCCCTTCTTGGTGATGGACGTCTTGGAACGAGCCGTAGAAATGACCCTGGAAGGACGAGACGTCATCCATCTCGAGGTGGGTGAGCCGGATTTCGATACGCCTCCCAATATTGTCGAGGCGGGTATGGCTGCGCTCAAGGCGGGAAAGACCCACTACACCCCGAGTATTGGGTTTCCCGCGCTGCGCAAGTCCGTGGCCGATCACTACCAGCGCACATACGGCGCCCATGTCGATCCCCAAACGGTCGTCATTACCTCCGGGTCCTCACCGGCCTTTCTCCTCATTTTGGCCGCCATTATGGACCCCGGCCGGGAAATCATCATAACCGATCCCCATTACGCGTGTTATCCCAACTTCATCAACTTCTTAGGCGGCAAGCCGGTCTATGTGCCGGTCCATGCGAAGGACGGTTTCCAGATTGATCCCGACGACGTCGGCAGGGCAATAACGGACAAAACAGCGGGCATGATTATCAATTCGCCTTCAAACCCAACGGGTACGCTTTTAACGCCCGAGCGTATAAAGGCCCTGACCGAGTTCAATATCCCCATTATTTCCGATGAAATATACCACGGCCTCGTCTACGAGGGCCGCGAGCGCTCCATCCTGGAGTTCACCCGCAACGCCTTTGTGGTGAACGGTTTTTCCAAGATGTACGCCATGACGGGATGGAGGCTGGGCTACCTTATCTCATTACCCCAACATGTTCGACCCATTCAGAAGATGATCCAAAACTTCTTCATCAGTCCGGCGGATTTCGTTCAATGGGCCGGAGTGGAAGCCCTGGACAACCCGTCCGAGCACACCACCATGATGAAAGAGACCTTCAACAAGCGGCGTCTCCTCATGATCGACCGTTTGCGAAAAATGGGGTTCGGCATAGAAGTGCCTCCCACGGCGGCGTTTTACATCCTGGCTGACGCCCGAAGATTCTCTTATGATTCTTATAGGTTCGCCTTTGATATCTTGGAGGACGCAGGCGTCGGCGTAGCCCCGGGCATCGACTTCGGCGCAGCTGCGGAAGGCTTTCTCCGGTTTGCGTATACGAACTCCATAGAGAACATCAACATCGGGCTGGATAGACTGGAGCTATACCTGAAAACACGATTCGGGCATGATCTCATGAGTATCTCCCCTGAAAGGCCATGACTATGCCAGGTAAAAAACGAACAGAGACGGCGTATACCAAGACCTAATCAAAAAAGCGATATTGGGGGGAACCTTTGAAAGAAGTTTCTCCTCAAATCTCTCTCCAAGAGCTTTCGCAATTGCCGAAACCGGCTTTTCAGAGAGAAAATACCGCTTTCGGCGGTTATGACTAATGTCTTAGAAAGAGGTTGGGCAAACCTGCTTTGCAATAAAGCTCCACCAATCTTCCTCTTATGAAAGCACATTGGTAGTATGTATGAAATTACCGCGCATCATCATAGAGCCGGACAGAATCGACAAGGATGAGATTTCGTTCTCGCTTGAGCAGTCTCGACGGCTCTGTTCCGTGCTTCGCTTAAAAATCGGCGATCAAGCACTGGTTTCCACCGGCTCGAAGGATTATCTTGTAATGGTAACCCTTTCGGACAAGAAAAACGCCCGAGGACGTATACTTTCAGCAACGGAAGTGGTTTTGTCGGACTCGCGGTTTGTTCTTGCGTTCGGTTGTGTGCGACCTGATCCCATGGAACAAATTTTTCGTCACTGCACGGAGTTGGGCGTAACCGACTTTGCGCCCCTGACGTGCGTGCGTTCCATGAGGCGTCCCGTAACGCCCAAGCAACGATGGAACGCCATTGTGGAATCGGCCGCGGCCCAATCGCACAGGAGTCCGGCGCCTCGAATTTTCCCGCCTATGCGGGTGGAGGAATTCCTGGCCTTGGACATCCCGGCGAGCTGTAAGCTGTTGTTGAGCCCCGCCGGCGCCCCTATTTTAGCCGGCCTTAAGACCGCCGACTTGACGAGCGTGGCGGCAATGGCGGGACCCGAAGGCGGTTTTGACGACCGAGAGATCGCAGCGGCTGAGGCCGCGGGGTATTCGCCGGTGTCCTTGGGGACCGAAGCGATCTTGCGGACGGAAACAGCGGCCGTGGCCGTATGCGCTCTGGTAATGGCTCACAGGGCTTTAGACGGCTCTGCTCCCCTGAACCCCGGAGAGCTGTAGGCGACGGCTATCAAAAAGGCGTTAACCGAGTCTTACGTTTCGGGGACGGAATCCCCATACTTCAAGAAGGGCTGGAGAGCCGACGGTTCCATTCCTTAGATGAAGCCGCCGATCAGAAGGAAACTACATACGTGAAAATATCGCAAAATTGTAGGTATGGGAGCCACAGAGCCTTTTGAATCCTTCATTGACCTATGGTTCTCTTCATGCTACTTTTGTATATGACGTAAAATACCAAAAGTATGGAAAAGGACAGTTGTAGGCGCTCCGGCTGCCCATTATTTCGTAAATCCCGATGTTCAGCCCGCCTGCGACGGCATCGTTCAAAATACTTATAAGAGGTTACTGAATGGCCCAAAGGGACTTGGAGGAAAGCATTCTTTCGGAAGAATTCGAAGTCTCTCCGCCCGAAACATTTCTTCCCGAATTCCCTGGTAAAAAGGCGATCTCCAGAGCTTTTCCGGAGATCTCAACCGGATACGCCCTAGGAAGCGTATACTTTACCCCGTGGGTCGATTTCGTCCTGGAAAACCCCGACGAAATCTGGGAATCTCCCGCCGGAGAAGAAAAAAGCTATTACTATTATTGCTATTTTCTTGAGAAGGAAGGAGCGCCCCCCGCGTTTGTAGTGGAAATATGTTGCACAGACGACCTGTGGAAGGTCAACAACTATGCGCTTGTCTTGAAAACACCGGATCTGGCGAAGGCCAGGAGAGAAAACCTCGTCTACAGCAGGGCCAAGGAATGGGACAAGGAGAACTTTGTCCGCACCTTGAACGACACCGCTCTGCAACGGTATGACCAAGGGAAACTCGAAGAGGCTAAGACGCTCATTGACTCGGCTATAACCTTGAGCGACGCCGGAGCCGCTTATCTTTACAATAACCGAGGCTTGATCTGTTGGAAAATGGGGCTCACCGAGCAGGCGAAAAGGGACTTCCTGGAATCCATAGCCCTGGATGGTGAGAACGGCGATCCCTATTTCAACATAGGTTTGATCTATTTCGATGATTCTGATTATCCGAACGCTCAGCATTATCTGAAACAAGCGGTCGAGGTGAGTCCTCACGACGGCCAGTTCCTCACGGAGCTGGGCCACCTCTATCTGGAAACGGATCAGGAGCAGGAAGCCCTGAAGCTCTTCGAGCGGGCTTTCAACAATGATCCCTCGGATGCGCAAGTGGACTTCCATTTGGGATACTACTTTCTTTATAAGAAGCACAACCCCAAGAACGCCGTAAAGTACTACGATCAAGGGCTTCTGAAAGACCCCGATGACCAATTCGCTTTGGCGGATTTAGCCGTAGCCCATTGGGTCCTCGGCAGACGACGAAGGACCTTACAGATCCAGAAGACGCTTCAGCAAAACAGCGCCCTGATGCCTTATACCATCAGCAGGCTCGTTTACCTGAACATGGAAATGGAAAACTACGATGCGGCCCTGGACTATTACGAGCAGGCCCTCGACAACGAAGAGCCCTTTGAACCGGAATGGCTCCATTATCATGCGGCCCTGGTCTACGCTAAGACAGGGCGCGCTCAGCAGGCGATAGACACCTTGGATATAGCCGTACGTATGGGTGGAGAAGCCGTTATAAAAAGAGCCATGGCGGAAAAGGCCCTGGAACAGCTCAAACAGACCCCGGCCTTCAAGAAAGTACTGAAAATGCCGGTAAAGAGAAAGAATAGATAAGCGTTCACCGAGAACAGGACAAACAATTGTAGGTACGTATGGGGAGGTCCGGAGGGGAGATGAGTCTCCCTTCCGGCTTTCGCCGGGCGCGGAGCCGCCTCAAGCCCGGTGAACGATTACAAGAATAGATAAGCGTTCGCCGGAGGGGAACGCATCGCTTCCCCCCCCCGCCCTTCACCAGCCGTAGAGCCGCCTCAAGCCCGGTGAACCACTACACATATAGGAACACCACCGAATGTCTTCCGACGCTCACTCCTTACGAGAAGACCTCTACCGTGTGCTGCAACACTACGCAGATTTGGCCAAACTCGCCAAAAAGGGCGAAGTCAATCCCATAGGACAAATCGGTAGGATCGTCAGTCAGACGGCCCCGTATCTTCTCCTTATTATCAAGGACTTATTACCGCAACTCGAAAAGAATGAAATAGACTACAACGAAGCCCTCTTTCAGGTAATTACCAAGGCCAGAGAACTCCCGGACGTTGAAATCCTCCTCAACAGCCGAACCGAAATACAACAAATCGAACAAAGTCAACGGGTTTTTCTCTACGGCATCAAGTGGCTCGACTCTCAATCCAACATCCGTCCTAACTTGCACGAAATTGAGGCCATGACCCATCGCCTTCGGGAGTTCAACGACAAGTACCGGAAGAGATATACCCCTTCGGAAACCGACACCGTCACCTTAATCCCGTATTTTCATCGCAAAATGGAAGGCGAAACGAGGGAACAAGCGGTCCTCCGCATAGCGGATCTCGTCAAGAGAGCGCTCCTGGAACTCCATCATTTGATGCTCGATCATGAGCCGACCACGTCTTTCTTTTTTTTCTCCAGACCCACCCGCAAAGAAATAGAAGATGACATCATGAGCTTGGCGTGGTTCCTCTTCAGGTGTGGGTTCACGGTGGATCGTATCGCCTCCGGGTATTACAAGGACCACCTCTCCCATTTTTTGAACGAAAAGCTCCTTGATTACCTCATCGAACATCGTAAAACCCTGGACTCCATTCAGGGAATATCCACTCACCTTCTCGTCATGTGTTGGCTCGATTTTCCTTCCTTTTACGAGCTTTCCTCGGATTATACCGAAATCGAAGACGCCAAAGAAATCGCCCGTAAAATTAAACTCATCAAGCAGCGCAAACGCAAGGGGTGGAGCCTCCTCAAGAAACTCGGGGAGCTTTATCGTTCGTATGGCTCCGTGCCCCAAGGTAGGTTGGTCCAAAGTTTTCTCGTCTACAGGTATTACTCATCTTTTGGGGATTATCGCGGCGACCACAGGATAACGGATCCACGGGGGGCTCAGGCGGTAAAGCTCTACAAGGCAAAGCTGGATCAGTCCGCTCTTTCGAAAAAGGCCGAAGACGACTTAGCTGAGGCCGGCCGGTCGTTCAGTTCCAAGACCCGAGAGGAGATGTCGGGGCTTCTCAAGCTCCTGATGGACTCCTTAGCGAATCCCACTACTGTAAAAGGCAAGAAGGTCAAGGTCTTAGGCGATATTTCGTCCGGCGCCATGGGAAAGGTCTGCATCGGAATTTTTCGCAACGAAATCGTCGCCCTCAAGAAGGTGAAGCAGGGGATTGCCTCTACTTTGGGCGACCCTGTGGCCCTTCTGAAATACGAATCGGACATGCACTCGCTGGTTCAAACGCCGGAGCAGCATCCGTACGTGGTGGAGTACTTCGGTCTTGTGGAACAAGATGAAGAGCAGCTCCTCATCAACGGCTATTATCCCAATGATAACCTTACGCAATTGGTGGAACGCAATTGGCTCGTGAAATACAAGCCGCCTTTTTCCACGGAAAGCCTCATTAGTCTCGCCACCTTGGAGATTATCGTCAACCAGCTCCTGGAGTGCCTGCGTGTCTTCAAGGCCAAAGGGCTCGTTCACCGGGATTTGAAGACGGACAACATCCTCTACCTGGTGGATGAAAACGGGAGCCTAAATCGCCTCAAGGTCATAGACTTTGGCGTGGGGATGGCGGTTGGTCCGGGCGCGGTCAACGACATCTTCAAAGGTAAGGTAGTCGGCACCTTCGCGTACATGGCCCCTGAACAGGCCAAAGGAAGGAGTATGTTCCAGTCGGATCTCTACAGCGCCGGAGCCATCTTCACCGTGCTCCTCACGGGAAAGCTGCCCTTGGTCTTCCCCAAGACCCGCACGAGAGAAGAACTTGTTCAGCAGATTTTGAGGATTGAACGGGAGCCCCGACCAAAGCTCGTTGACCTGAACCCCTGGCTCAGGAAAAACACCACCTTTGAACATATCGCCGCCACGGTGGAGCGCATGCTTGACCGTGATCCCCTCCGACGCCCTACCTTGGAAGAAACCCAAGCCGCATTTGACGGGGTTTTTCAGCACATCGGTCAAGAGAAGCATGGTCTAAGCATCTTCTACGCAAAGGGCTGATACGAATGCGCAATAAAAGAAGTAATATTGGAGAGAACCTTCTTGAAAGAAGTTTCTCCCCAAACCCCTCTACAAGAACTTTAAAAATACCCGCAAGTGCCTCTTCTCAAGGAGAAAAAATCACTTGCGGTGCATTTAAACATTCTTTCATAGTAGTTAGGGAAACCTGCTTTTACAAAAATGTGCTTCACCTATATTCCTCGTTCGACAGCACATTGGTATGAGGTGGAATCATTCGGCTTTGCATGATACGAGACTTTCAAGAGAAGTTTTCCGTCTCACGAGGAAGAATTGTAATAACCGTTCACCAGGAACAGGACAACTATTTGTAGGTACGTATGGAGAGGTCCGGAGGGGAGATGAGTATCCCCTCCGACTTTCACCGGGCTTGAGGCGGCTCTGCGCCCGGTGAACAATTAGGAATTGCAGCTAATTACGGCTCCGGAATGTGACGATACCAGGGCTGTTTTGAGTATGTTTTGCGCTGTATAACGCCTGTATTGGTAGATGAAGCGTTATTTTTCAGGTAGATTCTCGTTAATACTACTTCTTTGATTCCGAGCCACTGAGCCTATGAAGAAAAAGATTTGTGTCGTTACACCGGAGTTCCCTCCGCATCAATGGGGTGGCCTTGCCCGCAGCGCAGCGAGAGCCGCAGGGTATGTGCGCGATATGGGGTTCGAGGTCCACGTAGCGCATTTCTTCGTGGTGGATACGCCGCTCGTTCTCCTGGACGAGAATCGCTCTACGGAACGGCTCGATGGGCTCACGGTTCACCGTATTTGCGTCGGTCGGGAGTCCTTCTCCGACGGTATTCGTGAGCTTTGGGACTGTCCGCACACCCTCACCCTGCAAATGATGTATCAATCCCTTGAAAAGCTCCATCGGCTGGAGCGCTACCATATCTTTCATTCCTATTTCTTGTATCCCGTGGGGTATGTCACGGGGCTTCTGGCCCGACGATTTCACACGCCCCATGTAGCGACCATTGTGGGCAACGATGTGAAGAAATACATCTTCAGCCCTGAAAAGGCCGCCCTTTGCCGCAGCGCCTTAGAGAACGCCGACATCGTGGCCGCCCTGAGCGTGGACCTCATGGAAATGGCCGATGCCCTCACCCCCATTTGCGCAAAGACAAGGATCGTTTATAATTCCGTAGAGATACCGAAACAGATCTGGGATAAACGCAGGAGCGCCGAGTTTGTGATCGGTTGCGCCGGAATTTTTAAGTACGCAAAAGGATTGCCTTATTTGCTGAAAGCTTGCGCAATGGTTGCTCAACGGCATACCATACGATTAGAACTTGTGGGTCACGTGCGACCTGCGGAGAGGCCCATCCTGGATGAGATGCTCGGGCGCATCGGGGATTGTTTAACGGTCAATGTGAGGCCGCCGATGGATCACGAAAAAATAAGCGACTGGTTCCTCAATTTGGACGCTTATGCGCTTCCATCTTTAACGGAAGGGTGTCCGAACATATTGATGGAAGCGATGGCTGCGGGGACGCCGTGTGTGGCCGCACAAACAGGCGCTGTGGAAGAATTGATGGACCACGGAAGCTCAGGGTTGATCGTGCCCTGGGGCGATTCTCATGCCCTGGCCGAGGCCCTGGAGCGCATTATTTCGGCCCCTGAAACGGCCCGTAGTCTCGGCGCCGCCGCACGGGCGAAGATGGGCGGCTTCACCGCCGAGCATGAGGCTGCGGCGTGGCTGGGAATCTACAAAGGCGAGCGTTCACTAGGAATGGGGTAACAGCCTGAATCACGATGAGGAGGTCCGGAGGACAAGTGAGTTTCTCCTCCGGCTTTCACCTGCCGCAGGGCCGCCTCGCGTACGTGAAAGCGTATCTGGAAAGAGCTGATCAGGATGAACAATGGATGAGCATATACGATACCCCGAGGATCACTGGATACGATCCGATGATCCTCACAAAGCCTTGGAAGCGTACAAGGAACAGCAGAGTAAGGCATACAGCCGGAGAAAGATAGCGTACGTGAAAGAGCTTTTGGGGAATCTTAAGGGCAAGCGCTTCTTGGATTTTGGGTGCGGTGGAGGCTTATTCACCGTATACGCCGCTCAGCAAGGCGCAGCGGAAGTGGTGGCAATGGACGCCGAGGCTTCCGTGTTGGCGACGGCGGCTTACCATACCGAGGTCGAGGGGGTAAAAGGGTGTTGTAAGTTCGTGCGTTCAGCGGAGTTCCCCAGGCTCCTGACAAACAGAAAATTCGATGTTGTGTTAATCAAGGACGTTATCGAGCACATCGCCGATGATGAGGAAATGCTGAGCCGCGCTGCGGAAAGCCTCGTGCCCGGTGGTTTACTGGTGCTGAGCACACAAAACTGGTTGTCCTTAAATTACGCTATCGAGGGCGGGTACCAGCGCTTCGTTTTGGGGAATACAAAGTGGATGGGTTGGGACGAAACCCATCTGCGGTTTTACTCCACCCGCCAACTGGGAAAAAAGCTGCGAAAGGCCGGTTTTCGCGTCAAAAAGAAGCGGTCGGTGTATCTTGTCCCCTATAAACTACAGCGTCCCTCTTGGATCTCGGGGAACGGCAAGTACATACGGCTGGACACCCTGAGTTGGGTGGATCGCGCCTTGGGCGCCGTGTTTCCGTTCAATTCGCTGGGCTGGAACATCATCATGTCCGCAGAAACCTCATCACTACTGACCACCAAGACCAAGGTCGCAGACTCCGTAGAATCATTGGCGCTTATCCCCACATGATACAATCCATAAAGACGCCGGGTTTAATCCGCATCCGTGAAGCTGAAGACGTGGGTGCAGTCATGGCGTTTTCCACCCGTCAAGACGGAGTGTCGCCGGAGCCCTTCGCGTCATTCAACTTTTCCCAAAGGCATGGGGATGCGCCGGAGAATGTCTCGGCAAACTTTCATCTCCTCAAGGAACGGCTCCAGCTCGGTGAAGGAAAAATACTCACCATTGCTCAAGAGCACGGCGACACGGTTGTCATTCTGAACAGCCTCCCTGCCGGCCCTGTTACCGCAGACGCGGTGATTACCGCTCGCCCCGGTTTCTATCCCGCCGTGAAGACCGCCGATTGCTTGCCCATACTCATCGTGGACCAGCGTCGGCGAATTTCGGCCGCCGTGCACGCGGGCCGGCGGGGGACGGTCCTGCGCATCGCATCCAAGACGGTGGGGGTCATGGTGAACGAATTCGGTTCAGATCCCGGAACTCTCTTGGTCGCATTGGGGCCGTGTATCGGGCAATGCTGTTACGAGGTGAACGAGCCCGTCCTGAAGCCTTTTGTCGCAGCTTACGAGCGAGCTGAGCGCTTCATTCGGTTTCGTGGCCATTCGAGGAGCTTCGGCCGTTTGGACCTCCAGGGCGCCAACCGCTGGGACCTACTCACCGCGGGCGTCTCAGACCGGAACATCATCACTGTTGAGGCGTGCACTCACTGCCGCTGGGACCGCTTCTACTCCTATCGGCGAGACGGCGCCGTGTCGGGACGCCATATCTCTCTTGTGGGCTTTTGCGCTTAGCGCCGTTAGGTGTGGGACAAACATTCTTCAAAAAGGCTCTTCCTCCTATTACTTCTTTGATTAGGTATTGTATTACAATGTCTCACCGTGAGCCTATCCAGCCTGCGGTGTTTCCTGGTCTTTCGCGCATGAGGCGCCTGCTCGACGCATAATCTCAGCTAAGGATTCCACTGCGGTCCCAAGGTCGTCGTTCACTATTTTGTGTTGGAACATGTCAGCGAAATGGATTTCACCCGCTGCCGCCGCTAGACGCCTGCGAATCACTTCCTCGGAATCGGTTCCTCGTTTGCGCAACCGTTGTTCCAGAACCTCGAGACTCGGCGCAAGGATAAATATCCCGACGGATTGCGGTAACCGCTTGAAGACCTCGGCCGCGCCTTGCACGTCAATGTCCAGAATCATGCGCCTGTTTTCAGCGAGAGCGCGTAGCACAGGGAGCCTGGGAGTGCCGTACCGGTTTCCGTGGACTTCCTTCCATTCCAGGAACTCATCCGCGGCGGTCATGGCCTCGAAGGTCTCATGATCCAGAAAATGGTACTCCACTCCGTCCGTTTCTCCCGTCCTGGGGGATCTTGTGGTGCACGATACGGAATAGAGAATATCGGGGAACATTTGACGTATTTTTGCAATTAGTGTGGATTTTCCCGCTCCGGAGGGGGCGGACACGACAAAAAAAACTCCTTGTTTCATGGGGCCTCGTTCGCTGTACATCACGGTGAAGACTGTGGTGAAGTATGCGGCCGGCGCCGGCTCTGCGTCCGCTTATACGAATGCGCAACAAAAGAAGTAATATTGGAGAGAACCTTCTTGAAAGAAAGTTGAGTCCCAAACCCCTCTCCAAGAACTTTCAAAATAGCCTCAAGTGCCTTTTTCCAATGAGAAAAAGCCACTTGCGGTGCATTTAAACATTCTTTCATAGTGGTTAGGGAAACCTGCTCTTACAAAAATGTCCTTCACCTATATTCCTCGTTCGACAGCACATTGGTGGTAAAGCCCGACGGGAGATTCATTTCTTTCCCGGCCACTACATCGTGACGCCAAGGGGCCGCCCGTGGTTCCCTGAACGGCGCCTTCGCCTGAAAGAGAATCGTTATCTCTCCGGCTATCAACCACGCACACTCGCTCTCATTCCGGAGGCTTGCACGGTCTCCGGTGAGTGATTTCCACGGTTCTTCATCGCATGGATGCTATGGAAGGTCAAACGAAAATCCTGTATACTCCCTTTAGTCTTATTCAGAGAGGACACATGAAACACTCGTATATACGGAAAATCTTCTTCGTGATACTGCTGACGTTGGCGGGGGCCATGATTGCGTATGGAGGATTCTTCCGCACCTTCCTCGTTTACGATAACTTGGAAAAGTTCGATCAGTTGCGGGATGTGGGAATAACCCTCAAGTTGCCGGGAATGCAGCAACAAAACAACGAATTTGTAGCGCAATCACAACGCTTTTCCGAGCCGGAAATCGTCAAGGCGGTAACATTCGAGGGGGTAGGTCGGTACAAAGATGGACGCCTGATGTCCAACTACCCCGATTTAAAGATGCTCAAGGAAAGACGACCTTGCCCCACCTGAACGTAATCTTCCGCAAGTTTGCGGACACATACCGGGTCATCCTCGCCGCTGTGGAATCCAAATCAGGTCGCCGTTCACCGGGAGCCGTGCAACTCTTCGAAATTAGGGATCAACGTGGAAAAATATAGGTTGAAAGTCCAACTGGCGTTTGCGGCCTTGCTCAACATCGGGTTTCTGAAGATGCATTACATTTGTTTCCCCGTGTTGAACTGCCATTCGTGTCCTGTCTCAGTGTTTTCCTGCCCTATCGGGGTTATCGGGCAGTTTGCCGCGCTCAGCCTTGTTCCGATCAGCGTCGTCGGTACGATAGCCGTGGCGGGGCTGTTTGCGGGTCGCATGTTGTGCGGATGGGTATGTCCTTTCGGCGCACTCCAGGATTTGCTTTACAAGATCCCGTACGTGCGCTTTCAGCTCCCTTCATGGATTCGATTTATCAAGTACGGGATACTCATCTCCCTCGTGTTGGCCGTGCCGATCCTCTTGTCACCGGATTTCGCCCTGTACTTCTGCCGACTCTGTCCCGTGGCCACCATCGAATCAGCTATACCTTGGGCAATCATCAACGGCTCCACGGATGTGGTATCCCTAGCGGTACGACTGGTTATCCTCTTCACCATCATCGTGCTGGTTATGGGACATCATCGGTTCTTCTGCAAGGCCTTGTGTCCGCTGGGGGCGTGTTTGTCCTTCTTTAACAGATTTGCGGCAATCTTCCCCGAGCGCAACACCGATTGCATTGATTGCGGCGTCTGCAACACCGTGTGCCCGATGGAAACCAAGCGTGGACAACAAACGTACGGCGTATACGACAATAGAGCGGAAGAATGTATCTCGTGCCTGGAATGCCGGAAGAAATGCCCCACGGCCGCCATTCGTATCTGGGGCTGAACAACTGAGAGGTCTTTGGCGCGGGTTCTTCATAAGCGACGTTTCCGCGCCGGCTTCGTAGGTTAGCGCAAAGGCCCTTTACGGAATGCGCGAACGGGTCGCCCCATCTGGACCGCCGGCTGCTTGGGCGCGGTAAAGCGCGCGTCGCAATTCTCATGGCTACAACCTCACGTAAGCTCTCCGTCGGCCTTTTGAGGTATATACGCCACCCTTCAACCTGAAGGCGGCGCTCAAGACATACCGCATAGGCGGTCTGTCTTCGCTGTTTGAGAATAGGGTCCAGGTGGAGGATTGCGTAGCCGGGACAGAAGTCTTTGCCTCAGCAAAGCGGTCATGCTCATTTTAAGCCTCCAGCGGTCTTTGGAGCGCCGACATGCTCTTCGAGAGCGCTTCAGTGGTTTGCTGGACACAAAGCAGGGGTTGACAAAGGATCAACTAACGGATAGACTCTTCTGCATCATTGGAACGGGGCGTAGCGCAGTCTGGTAGCGTACCTGAATGGGGTTCAGGTGGTCGCTGGTTCAAATCCAGTCGCCCCGACCACCGATTTATCAAGAATACCGTCCACTTGCTTTTGCTGAGCATGGGCGGTTTTTCTTTTGATGATGACCAGTGCGCCGGATTTGTGCCAATGGTTCTCGCAAACCCGCTCTGCGGCAGCAATGAGATTCCCCAGCTCAGCCTGTGAAAAATGAGTCGTGACCCTTCCCGCTTTATGTCCAAGGAGATCTTGTCTATCCTCGACTAATACCCCTGCCGATCTGATACCAATGTGTTGTCGAACGAGGAATATAGGTGAAGGACATTTTTGTAAGAGCAGGTTTCCCTAACTACTATGAAAGAATATTTAAATGCACCGCAAGTGGCTATTTTCTCCTCGAGAAAAGGCACTTGCGGCTATTTTGAAAGTTCTTGGAGAGGGGTTTGGGGCATACGCGCTAACTTTGATTTATCTCCTCCACCAAGTGGTCAAACAGGTCCATCATCTGAAGACTCCGTTTTCTGGGACTTTCTTGAAGAGTTGAGCGCCAATGCGTCCAATTCTTAAG
>JBBRBO010000065.1:0-20834 GCA_038205805.1 Desulfomonilales bacterium | reverse complement strand
GAATTGGACGCATTGGCGCTCAACTCTTCAAGAAAGTCCCAGAAAACGGAGTCTTCAGATGATGGACCTGTTTGACCACTTGGTGGAGGAGATAAATCAAAGTTAGCGCGTATGCCCCAAACCCCTCTCCAAGAACTTTTACACTTGCCGAAACCGGCTTTTCTCAAGGAGAAAATCCCGCTTTCGGCGAATGTTAGAAATGCTCAGAAAGAAGTCAGGAAAACTTACTTTCCAAAAATGATCTTCACCAGCTTTACTCATTCTATAGCGACTTGGTATAAGTCCCCATTCCAAAAAAAGGAAATTGTATGACCGAGCAGCCTGAATATACACTGATAGACTCCCACGCCCATATCCACATGGACCCGCTCTATGAGCAGGTGGACCGGGTTGTTCATCGTGCGGAAGCCGAAAACGTGCGAGGCATAATCACTGTGGGTATCGAGCCCGAAGACGCTCGCCGCGCCCTCTCCGTCGCCGAGACGTACCCGCGGGTCTTCGCTGTCCTCGGTATTCATCCCCACAACGCAAAGGAGGGCGACGACAACGCCCTAGCAACCATGGAAGAGCTGGCAGGGCGGCCAAAGGTGGTGGGGTACGGCGAGATCGGCCTGGACTTCTTCAGGAACTGGTCTCCACGGGATGCCCAATTGCGTGTCTTCCGAAAGCAAATCTCCTTAGCCAAACGGCTCGGGTTGCCGGTGGTGATTCATCTGCGATCCGCTTACGACGAAGGGCTCGGCATCCTGGAACATGAGGCCCCCTTCCCCGCGGGAGGAGTCATCCACTGCTTTTCCGGCGACCGGAATGATGCGGAACGCGCCCTTGCCTTGGGGTTTTACATTTCCATCCCCGGAACCGTCACCTATAAGAAGAACGACGCCCTCAGAGACATCGTGAAATCCCTCCCCGAGGGTCGTATCCTCTTGGAAACGGACTGCCCCTTTCTCTCACCGGAACCGCTCCGCGGCAAAGACAACGAGCCCGCTTATATGACGCACACAGCGGCCAAAGTGGCGCAGGTCCGGAACACGGATCTCAAGACGATCGCTGAAGTCACCACTCGCAACGCCGTGACGCTCTTTCGCCTGCCGTCCGCTGAGTTCGGCTTGGCGGGCGTATAGACTTCCGGCGCAAAGCGCCTCTAAACCCTAGAAAAAAAGAGGCTCCGTGACACCGCGACTCGCCGGCATGTTTTATTCTGCGGGTTTCCTGTTGTAAGCGCCGCGTACTTTCTCTATAATGATGAATGGATTGCGAAGCGTCTCGGAAGGCATTCTCAGCCTTCGCTTCCCATTTTTCTGATGGAATGGTTTCGCCCTTTTGGGGTGAACGGTTACGTCTTGTATTAAGGGCGACGCTCTTTCGGAGTTCCTTATGGCAAAACTGGAGCAGTTGGTAAGTCCTTCCGAACTATTGCAGATGATACAAAACGGCGCTTTGAAAAGTGACATTCTCAAGAAATTTAAGGCGTCGGATCAAGACTTGGCAATGATGTTGTACCCCGTTTATCACTCAGGGGAGCTAACAAAAGAAGAGTTCAACGATTTCTTCAACGAAACGCCCTTGCGCAAGGATGCTCCCGATAAACAACCCGCGATAGCGGATGAACCTCCTTCGGTTATCGTGAAGAACCTGGCCGCTATGGAAAAAGAAAACGAACAGAAGAGGCGCGAAGAGGTCGCAGAACCAATCGTTTCCAATCTCTCCACTGAAAACAAGGAAGAGGCTCCACAGGATATCCCGGAAATGTTCAATATTATCCTCAAACGACTCAAGGTTATCGAGAAGCGCATCGTACGGCTTGAAAAAAGACTCACAAGCTAAGCTTTTCCGTTCCGCTACGGAAGCGTTGGGAGCCTTGCGACGTCAAGCCCGTGGTAAATTGCCGGCGCGGCTCCTGGACGAATGGCTCGTCCATTCCCGATTCAGCGCATAAGCGTCAATCACTTGCCCTTGAAGTCGTTTTAGTCTTTACTACAAGGCAAAATCACTCTTGCCGCCGATCAACAATGTATAGAGGTGAACAATGATGAAGAAGACAGGGGTTTTTGTATTTCTTGCGGCCTTTTCACTGACCTTACTTTCATGGGCGATGGTTCAAGCCGAGGAGATGAAATTCGCCCGGGTCAGCTTCATGGAGATTCAGAGAAAATCCAAGAAAATCAATGCGGCTTTTGAGGAACTGCAAAAGATACAAGTGGACGGCCAAAACAAGATAGCGGCTGTGCGGGGCGATATTGCCCGCTTGGAAGCCGAAACGCAAAAAGCCGGTGTCACCGATGCTCAGAAGGCGAAATTGGAAGCCGACCTGAACGAAAAACGCCAGGAACTCCAAACCGAAGAACAGGCCGTTCAGGTGAAGCTGGCGTTGAAGCAAAAATCCATTCAATCCGCAGTAGGGACGCAAATCAAAGCCATTATAGACAAAATCGCCAAGGATGAAGGCTACGCCGCAATCTTCCGCTCCGAATTGTTGCTGTACGCCGAAGGTCTACCGGATCTCACGGGCAAGATAAGCGACGCCTTGGATGCCGCAGGCCCCCTGGAAAAAGAATAGCTTCCGAAAGTCCGCGCCTATCCGGAAAAGTAGTGATCGTTCACCGGGTGTAAATCCGATCCAAGCCCTCAAAATTATGTGAAAAGTTTGACAAAGTACCGGGATTGACACTACTCTCTTCCCGGTATTTTGTTTTCAAACGCTGTTCAATAACTAATACCAATGTGCTGTCGAACGAGGAATATAGGCGAAGGACATTTTTGTAAGAGCAGGTTTCCCTAACTACTATGAAAGAATGTTTAAATACACCGCAAGTGGCTTTTTCTCCTTGAGAAAAGGCACTTGCGGCTATTTTGAAAGTTGTTGGAGAGGGGTTTGGGGAGAAACTTCTTTCAAGAAGGTTCTCTCCAATATTACTTCTTAAATTGAGCATTCGTATAAGCTTAGCGATAAAACCGTAACCGTTCACCACGAATGGGTGAAACGCGGTGAACCATTCCTAAAAAATCTTGTAAAGTCGGCTTTTCTAATTTCTTTCTGAGAGTATACAATATTCCCCACAACTCGCTTTTCGTGATAAAGGATTCATCGTTTGATTGAGTTTCGCCTTTTGGACACCGGCGCCCTCTCTGCCGCGGAAAATATGGCGTTGGATCACATCCTGCTGGAAGAAGTCGCCTCCGGGGCGTCTCCCCTCACCCTTCGGTTCTTGCAATTTACTCCTCATGCTGCCCTGGTCGGATACAACCAAGATGTGCGTCTTGAGATTCGAACCGATTTCTGCCGAGATGCCGGGGTGAGCGTGAATCGTCGCATCACGGGTGGGGGAACGCTCTTGTTCCAGGAATCCGCATTGGGATGGGAGATCTTCGGCCACCCCGGTGAACCGCCGTTCCCCGGCAAGTACGACCAGTTGCTTGAAGAGATATGCTCCGCAGCCGCTTTAGCTCTCCGAAAGCTCGGAACACCCGCCATGTTTCGCCCCAGGAACGACATTGAAGTCAACGGTCGCAAGATTTCAGGGACGGGCGGAGCCATGATACGGGACGGCTTCATGTTTCAGGGCACGCTCCTCATCAAGAACGAGATCGAACTCTTCCTGAAATGCCTCCGTGTGCCCGTGGAGAAACTCAAAAAGAGAGAAATCGAATCCCTCCTTGACCGGATATGTTTTCTCGATGACGTTCTCCCTGCGCCGGCAGCCCTACATGAGATAAAGAGCGCCTACATTGAAGCTTTTTCCGAAGCCTTTGGACTCGCGTTCACCACAAGCGGCCTCACAGCGACGGAAGAGCGGCGCATGGCTGCGGAAACGCCCTTCTTTGAAAGCGACGCATGGGTGGATCGCCGCCGCAGACCCGAGAGCGAGGGTCATCCCCTGAAATCGGTGACACAGACCGCGGCGGGCGTCATCCGCGTGAATATATGGACGGCTCCTGGGGGGCGGCGAATACGTCAGTCCCTCATCGTGGGAGACTTCTTCACCGTGCCTCAGCGATGCGTCAACGACCTGGAGGCCGCTCTGGTGGGGCTCAAGCTTGATAAAGGCGCCATCGAGCAGGCAATCAGGGACTTCTTCGCAGCGAACGACGGTCGCATTATCGGCGCTTCCACCGATGAGATCTGTGCGGCGGTGGTGTCCGCTGTGGATCGCCTTGCGCTCGCCGACACGTTTTCCATCCCAGAGGCGAATGATCTTCTCTTCGTCAATCTGCAACCCTATGAGTTAGCTGCGCAAAGGGCGAAGTGGCTGTTGCTCCCCTATTGTTCCAAGGACTTGGATTGCCCCTATAGACTCACCCCAGGCTGTGATGAATGCGGGGGCTGCGAAATAGGCCGAGCGCACGAACTGGCCCGCGCATACGAATTGACCCCCATCACTATACAAAGCTTTGAGCACCTTATGGAAACCCTCGAGGGGCAAGTGGCCGGGGAAGTCTTTGTAGGATCGTGCTGCGAGGCGTTTTTCGCGAAGCATCAAGCTGAAATGATCGCTGTGGGCGCTCGTGGGGCGCTTATTAATCTGGATTCCACCACATGCTACGACCTCGGCAAGGGAACGGCGGCCTATAAAGGCGTCTTCGACAACAAGACATGCCTCAATGAAGCGTTGATCGAAAAGACCGTCAGATATATGAATGGACGGCCACATGATTGATTCGGATGCGCAATAAAAGAAGTAATATTTGGGAGAACCTTCTTGAAAGAAGTTTCTCCCAAAACCCCTCTCCAAGAACTTTGGCAATGGCCGAAACCGGCTTTCTCAAGGAGTAAATGCCGCTTTCGGCGATATCTCAAATTGCTTAGAAAGAGGTTGGGAAAACCTGCTGTGCAAAATAGCTCCACCGATATTACTTTTGTGAAAGCGCATTGGTATAAGAGCGCTTCCCAACCCGGCGACGCGGTTCGGATCGACCTGCTCGTTGTAGGGGCAGGGCCGGCTGGGTCATGCGCCGCATACGCAGCGGCTGAGGCCGGACTGTCCGTTGTTCTCATCGACGCGAAGGCTCGCTTGGGTCATCCGCCCCATTGTGGAGAATTTATCCCCTCACGACTGGCGCAGGAGATAACCCTTGAATCGGCCCTCATCCACCAGAAAGTGGATTTCATGGAGACGCGGGTAATCCGGTTCAGCGACCTCCCGGAAGAGGCGCCCACACTACTGGAGAGCCGAGTTATCCCTTCGCCGGGGCTGCTCATCAACCGGCCGGAATTCGACGCGAGTTTGGCCCGTCGAGCCGCCAAAGCGGGTGCTGTGGTCCTCTGCTCGACGCGGCTCATTGCGAGACAATCCGACCTGTGGCGGGTCAATTCGACCCACGGCCCTCTGGACTTTCGACCCACATACGTCATTGCGGCTGATGGGGCCGCTTCCAAGACCCTCTCGCTCTTGGGAGACGAATCAGGGCCTTTCCTGGTAGGGCGCCAAATGGAGATCCCCCTGCGTGAGCCGCTGAATAGTACCGTCGTTTTTCTCGAAAGAAGTTTCACGGGCGGGTACGCATGGCTCTTTCCCAAGAACACAACGGCGAATCTCGGTATAGGCATGGCGGCCGGCGCCGGCGAGGCCAAAGAGCAGCTGGATCGCCTCCATACGGCTCTGCTTACGGAGGGCCTTGCGGCGCCTGGGGTCTTGTCTCGAACCGGCGGGCTCATCGGCGTATCGGGCTTGAGGGCACGGCTGGTGATCGGCAATACGCTCCTTGTAGGCGATGCGGCCGGTTTGACCCACCCAATTTCAGGGGCGGGGATTGCCTCGGCTGTCGTTTCCGGGAGTTTGGCGGGTCGCGCGGTCGCTCAGGCCGTCACCTCAGGAGATAACACAGCCATTGCAGAGTATGAGAACGAGATCAGGGGCCGGTACGCCGGCGTATTGAACCACGCACTCGCCAAGCGGCGGCTCATATCCGGCGCCGGAGCCTCGAAGGATTTCGTTGAGCTATGCCGGCGAACGTGGATCGGTTTCAAAGAATATGCAAAGCGAATACGATGAGATGGATTGCGTACGTATATAGAGGCCGTTAGCGCACGATGTTGACGCCGCCTCATTCAGAGCCGCAGGAACTGCCCCATGAACCTCCTCATCCACAACGAACTGGACAATCTCATTACGACGGCTTGGAAGTTATCTCGAGAGCTTCACGGCAGGGATCTTGAGGTCTTTGTTCCCGGCATGTTCTCGGTGAACGGGGTCCGGGGGCGCTATCATGCTGTGTCTCTGACCGGCCGCTATTGCCGCTTACAGTGTGAGCATTGCAAAGGGCGGCTACTTGCGGGTATACCTTCCGTGAATACACCTGAAGCGCTTGTGGAATATGGGCGCAAGGCCTGGGACAACGGACACGCAGGGCTCTTGCTCACCGGCGGCGCCGACATACACGGGAGATTGCCGTGGCATCGGTTCGGTTCGGCTGTGCGAGCGCTCAAGCGTGACACGGGCCTGAAGCTGTCCGCTCACGTGGGTATGCTTGACCTGGACGCGGCCGGCCTCCTGAGAGACGCGGGTCTCGATCAAGCGCTGGTGGACGTCATCGGCAGCGACGCCACAACAGCGACGGTCTACCATACGGAGAACGGGATGGAGCGAATTCGCAAGACGCTGGATTCCCTTGCGCACGTGGGCCTGGAAATCGTCCCTCACATCGTCTGCGGATTGCATTTCGGCCGCTTTCTCGGCGAATATACGGCATTGGAAACACTGGCGGATTACGACATCAGCAAGTACATTATCGTGGGACTTATGCCGGACAAACACACCCCTATGGCCGGAGTAACGCCGCCCCCGGTGAAGGAAATCGCCCGTTTCATCGCCCACGCACGCATACGACTACCTCACGTTCGGTGCGGTCTCGGCTGTGCACGAGTTCGAGGCGCATACTCCAGGGGCCTGGAATCACTTGCGCTCCGGGCGGGGGTGAATTCCATCGCCTTGGCTTCGGACAACGTCATCAAGGAAGCCGAAGCCGTGGGCATGAATATAATTCGGAAACAAACCTGCTGCTCGTGGTGATAACCGATGTGGCAGGTAGTGTGAAAGAAACGATGTTTCGGCGGTTTGGACCGATATGCTTTCATAAAAATGGAGATAGGCGGAGCTTTTATTGCAAAGAGCTTTTCCAACCTCTTCTAGGAATTTGTAGAAATCGCCGAAAGCGGCATTTTTTCCTTGAGAAAAGCCGGTTTCGGCCATTGCAGAAGTTCTTGGAGAGGGGTTTGGGACCCAACTTTCTTTTAAGAAGGTTCTCCCCCAATTCTTCTTTGCCGGTAAATCAGCCTAAAAAGGTGTAATTGCAATATGGAAGAAAGCCCTCACTCTGTTAGACTTTCCCTCGCTGCGGCCATGACGCTGGGGTTCACCCAAGGTCGGTTCTATCGTGGGGCGCGACTCAAGTGCGTCAACCTGTTGCTCACGTATCACAATGGCTGCAAGGCGAATTGCGCCTTCTGCGGGCTGGCGGGGGAAAAGGCCAAAGCGCCCGAGGACCGAAAGTTTATCCGAGTGCCGTGGAAGACCTTCTCGTTTGACGATGTTCTTGAGAGGACAAAGTCCTCTCCCGAATATGTCTCGCGGGTATGCGTCTCGATGGTTACCCATCCAAAGAGTCGCAACGACTGCCTGAGTATCTGCCGGCGCATTGCGTCTGAGACGGACAAGAAGCTCTCTGTGTTGATCGCCCCTTCGGTGATGAAGGAAGGCGATCTGGAAGCCCTTGCGGATGCCGGCGTGGAGCGTATCGGTGTCGCTGTGGACGCTGCGACCCCGGAGCTGTTCGCCAAGCTCCGCGGCAAGGCCGTGAACGGACCACATGATTGGGACCGATACTGGCGCACGTACGAGCACGCCCTGAAGGTCTTCGGCGAAGGAATGGCCGGCGTGCACCTCATTCGCGGCTTAGGGGAAACGGAACAAGAACTCGTAAGCGCCATGGCTCGCGCTAAGGATATGGGCGGCTCAACGCACCTGTTTTCCTTCTTCCCGGAGAAGGGTTCGCTCATGGGAGCCCACCCCATGCCGCCGATGGGATCATACCGCAGGATACAGCTTGCACGTTGGTTGATCGACAACGCTGTAATAAGCGCAGATCGGATCACCTTTAGCGCCGAAGGTCGTATCTCGGGCTTTCAGATGGACCAGGGGGAATTGACGCGAATCATCGGCGCCGGTGAGGCCTTCGAAACCTCGGGCTGTCCAGGACACGACGGCAAGACCGCCTGCAACAGACCCTTCGGCAACGAAAAACCGGGGCCGGACATTCGGAATTTTCCGTTTTCTCCAAACGAAGATGATATTGAGAAGATTTTAGGGGAAATGTGGGACTAAAGGATATAAAGCCTGCCGCCGAGTTGCCGATTGAGCATGTTTCGGCGGCTTGGCGAGACAGCTAAGGAATTAAGGCTCGAAAAGTTTTATGCTGATACCGTTTGGGTCCATGAGCGAAGCAAAGGTGATGCCGTCTCTCTTGCCGTGAGTCTCAGTGAACGAGAGGCCCTTTGCCTTCAAGTCCTTTACGGAATGCGTGAGATTCCGTACACGAAAGCTCATACCTGAAACACCTGCGGCGTATGGACCGGCTTCGCAGAAGCGATTATGGCAGATTTCCAGTTTATAAGGCGTTCCTTCCCGCTCCATGCAGATAATATCCAGGCCACGGGACAAACCGTCAGTGGTCGTGAACCCGAGTTTCTTATAGAAGCCGATGGTGGCTTCCGGGTTGGGAGTGGGAATTCCTATGGTAAGGGGATAATCATCAACTACAGTGCGTGAAATGTTTGAAGATTCGGCCTCCGTGTTGTAGGCGATTAGTAAAGCAAAGACAACGAGGAACATTATTGAACACGTAAAGCCAAGAAAGAGCCTTCTGGCATGACCTGCCGGCAACCTCATTATCCTCGGACCTCCTAACGAATACTCATACCGAACCCCGTAAGCGCTGCAATGAAGTGATTACGTAATCTCCTCAATTGGAGCGGGGTTTAGGCATACGCTCGCATTAAACAAAAACAAAACACGTTCCCGTGTAAGGCACGCCAAATATACACAAAATCCTGGAGAAAAGCAAGAATAAGATGATTGTTGCTGCTTTATCGACAAAACACTTTAATTCTTCTACGATACCGCTGCGTTAAAACGTACGCGGTCCCCCCAGGGCGACTTTTTCAACGTCGAAAGGGTTTATCGAAGAGAAAACTGCTCTGCGACCCAGGAAGACGGGAGACGAGACTCATTCCTCCTCCCGACAACCCCATTGTAATTTCAAGTGGTTGAACCTCTCCCGGCGAACGGCCGCTCGGCATCTTTTCATCCGCTACAAAAACTCGCTATCTATCCGTAATAAATAACGCTGTTTACAAAGCTTTGTCCATCTGATACATAGGGGCTTGAAACTAAGAACCGGGCGCAGGGCCGGACGAAGAAGGAGTTTACAGGATGATTATCGAAGAAGAAATGGTGGGGCGTCCCGAACCACGGCGTCGAACGCCGTCTACCGGATGGACCGGATTGCATTCCTGGATATTCCTTATAGTCGTGATTTGTGCGGTTCTCTTTGCGGGCCTTATGAATCGCTATCAGTATCTGAGCCCCACCGAGGGAGGCAAGACCTATCGAGCGGACAAGCTGTTCGGCTCGATCCAGGAGCTGGATCTCGAAAAAGGCTGGATCAAGGCGAACCCGCAACCTTCCTCGGCGGCAGGTAAGATGAGCGCCCAGACCCTCGCGGACATCTCTTCAGTCATTAAAACCGTGACTCAACCGGTAGCGAAAACCACCGAGCCTGAAGCGCCCAAGACAGCCGCCCCCCCCACGGTGGAAAACCCCTTCGGAACCGCCCCAACTGCGCCTGTTCCCGCGCCGACCGTAGCCGTCAAACCGCAGACTGCCGGCGAACTCTCTCCGGAAGCGAAGTTAAAGATGTTCCAAAGTGAATTCCCGGAATACGGCAAGGAAGAATTCCAGCTCGCAAACGATGATCTGTATCCAAATTGGAAAAAGGCCCTTGCCCCAAACGGCACATGGCCTGAATTCCTAGCCGTGTACAAAGAGTTTATTCAGTGGTGGACGGATAGCGGTTCACCACCTGAACCGGGCTTCAAATTGTGGCGTAAGTTCATGGCCACAAAGAAGAAATAGCCCGGAAGATTTTTTATGTGCCGAACGTGTTCGAGACCGGAGCGCCGGCGGCCCCTCCATGAATACGCCCTTCCCCGTAGGGCTTTACTTTGGCGAAAATCCGCGTACACTGACAGCTAGTGGAGTCGTATTATAACGCGATGGGAGTACGACGGCGCTTCCATACATCTTTCTTTCGATGTTCGGATTGTTCATGCTTCTGAAATCTCAAAAATTTTTGTCCGTAACCGTGATTCTCGCCTATGGGCTGTTGGGCGTCTTATCCTTATTCGCTCATCACTGCGGAGAACATGGCTGCCGGGACATACAGGCCGACACGGAACATCTCCATACCGTGTCGTGCGTGGCTCACGCAGCCGCTAAATCTACGGCTTCAAGAGAACACAAGCATTCCGGTAGCTGCTGCGACCATCCCCACGACACTCAGCGGGAATCTTCTTCCATGTGTGTAGGAGCCGCCGGATCACAGCAGCTCAGTCGCGCTATAAAATTACACTCGGACTTCACCAATCTCGACAACCTCCAAACCGGCCTCCCACGCCTCGCTTTGGTCTTTCCAACGGATCGGGAATTCCACCCCGACCTTGTATATGAGCCCCTCCTCACCGTTCGTCTTATCATTTGATCCCATAAAGGAAAGTCGTTCCGGCGACAAGGCGACTTTTCCCCTTCAGGGAATTCACTTACATCCCAAGTATTTGTCGGCTCGATACCGATTCGCGTTCCTGAAAGAGTAGTGAACACGCTTTTTCTAGGCGAGTTTTCCCAACCTCTTTCTAAGACCGTTTATCCTCACCGAAACAAAGCATTTCCCTTCAGAAATGCCCTCTTCGGCTGCGGTAAAGTTTTGGAGATGGGTTTGGGGAGAAGCTTCTCCCCACCCTTAATTCTCAAAAGCGAATCGGCGCCCGAGGCGTGCGAGGTAGCATGGAAAAAAAAGAATTCATAGGAATATGTATTGTACTGCTCCTGGGGCTCACTGTGGCCGTTGGAGTAAGCACGACGGAAAAGAAGGCCGTCGTCTCGGAACACGGTCATGACCACGGACATGGGGACCACGCGGGACACGCTCATGAGGCTAATGTAGGCCCCCACGGCGGCAAAGTCATCAAGGACGGGATGTTCCACGTGGAACTTGTTCTCTACGAAAAGGGTGGGCCGCCTCACTTCCGCGTATATGTCTCCAATGACGGCAAACCCGTTGACCCCAAAGAGGTCAAGCTTTCCATCGAGCTGGAGCGCCTCGGCGAGAAAACCACCACCTTCGACTTCAAGGCCGGCCCGGACTATCTCTACAGCGAAAAGGCCGTCGAGGAGCCCCATTCCTTCTTCGTAAAGATTTTGGCTCAGTGGAAAGACCAGGAATTCGACTGGCAGTATACCCAATACGAAGATCGCCTGACCTTATCCCCTGAGCTGGCGGAGAAAGTCCGCATCGAGTCGGAAACCGCGGCGCCCGGTGTCATCAGGACCGTGAAGACGCTTCCCGGCGAGATAGCTCTCAATGGAGATCGTGTGGCCCATGTTGTGCCGCGCGTACCCGGTATCGTGGTTGAGACCCGCAAGTCCTTGGGCGATCACGTGCAGAAGGGCGACGTCCTTGCAGTCATCTCCGCACGGGAACTGGCCGACGCTCGCAGTAAGTATCTCGTGGCTCTCGAGCGAGAGAAGCTGGCCCGATACAATTTCGAACGGGGAGAAAAGCTCTGGGAAAAGCAAACAATCCCTGAAAAGGAATTCCTCACCACACAGAAGGCCTTTCTCGAAGAAAAGATCGAACTCGCGTCCGCCGCACGAAAGCTCGCGACCTTGGGTCTTTCTGAGGAAGAAATTAATGAAGTGGCGGAAGGCAATGTAACGCACATCACACACTCCTTGATTCGGGCGCCCTTTGACGGGGTAATCGTCAAGAAACACCTAAGCCCCGGTGAATGGGTGAAAGACGACGCCGAGTTATTTGTTGTGGCTGACCTAACGGACGTTTGGGTGGAAATAACGGTCTATTCAAAGGATTTGGCGTCTATTCACGTGGGACAAAAGGCCTCTGTGTTTGCCGATTGCGCGGGGCTCGAAACCGAAGGCACGGTTTCGTACGTCGAGCCGTTCGTGGGCGAGCAAAGTCGCACGGCAAAGGCGCGTGTGGTTATCCCCAACACGGACGGAAAATGGCGACCCGGCCTCTTCGCCAAAGTGCGCCTCGTGAGCAAGGAACATCCCGCTCCGCTGGTGGTGCGCAACGAAGCCATCCAAACATTCCATACCGGCAAGGTCGTATTCGTAAACTACGAAGATCAGTATGAACCGCGCCCCGTAACGCTGGGTTTGAGCGACGAGACCTTTACGGAAGTGCTCACCGGGCTTGATCCCGGTGATCGGTATGTGGCGAGAAACAGCTTTATCGTAAAGGCCGAATTGGGTAAGGCGGGCGTTGTCCATGAGCACTAATCACGAGTCATTCATAGGCAAAATCCTTCGCTTTTCCATTCAGCAACGCTGGTTGATGATAGGGCTCACCCTCATGATGGCCGCCCTGGGCGTCTATAACCTGGGCAAGGTCAACATCGACGCGACGCCGGACGTCACGAACGTGCAGGTTCAGATCAGCGCCCTGGGGCCGGGGCTGTCCGCCGGCGAGATGGAACAGAGGATTACCTACCCCATCGAGACGGGCTTGTCGGGATTGCCCTACATGGTGAAGACGCGCTCCATATCGCAATACGGCGTCTCACTCATCACGGCGATCTTCGAGGATCACACGGACGTGTACTTCGCCCGACGCCTGGTGAGTGAACGCATCCAAGAGATCAAGGGCAAGCTTCCCCAGGGCATCGAGCCCACAATGGGACCTATTTCCACGGGCCTTGGGGAAATCTTCATGTGGACGGTGCAGGCCTCGCCTGGGGCGAAAAAACCCGATGGGGGAGAATATACCCTCACGGACCTGCGCACCATCCAGGAGTGGATCATCCGCCCGCAGCTCCGGAACACCCCCGGCGTCACGGAAGTGAACACCATCGGGGGATACGAAAAGCAATTCCACGTAACCCCTGATCCGTACAGGCTCATTTCGCATGGGCTCACCTTTAGTGACCTGCTGACCGCTCTAAATGCCAACAACGCCAATGTGGGAGCGGGTTACATCGAAAAGAACGGCGGCCAATACCTCGTGCGGGCGCCGGGTCAGGTGACGAACATCGAGGACATCTCGAACATTATCGTCAAGAACATCCGCGGTATTCCCATTGTTGTGGGCGACATCGCCGGCGTGGAACTCGGGAAGGAACTCAGAAGAGGCGCCGCCACAAAAGACGGAGAAGAAACCGTCCTTGGAACGGTGTTCATGCTCATGGGCGAAAACAGCCGAGTAGTCGCCGGCAGCGTCGAGAAAAAGCTCGAGGAGATCAACAGGAGTCTCCCGGCGGGTGTCACCGCCACAGCGGTCTACAGCAGAACCAGCCTGGTCGAGCGCACCATCGCCACGGTTCGTAAGAGCCTGACCGAAGGCGCCGTGCTGGTGGTGGTGATACTGTTTCTCTTCCTGGGGAACATCCAAGCGGCCTTCATAACCGCCCTAGTCATCCCGCTGTCCATGTTGTTCACGGCTACGGGAATGTCCATGTCCCGGCTGAGCGCCAACCTCATGAGCTTGGGCGCTATCGACTTCGGAATCATCGTGGACGGCGCCGTGGTCATAGTGGAAAACTGCTCGCGCAAACTCAATGAGGCCTACGCCGAAAGCGGAGGGACACTCACCGACGAAGAGCGCATCGCCGTTATCCAAGAGGCATCCGCCGAGGTCCGCAAGCCCATGCTCTTCGGCGAGCTGATAATCATCATCGTGTATTTCCCCATCCTGGCCCTGAGCGGCGTCGAGGGCAAGATGTTCACACCCATGGCCCTTACGGTGCTTATGGCGCTTATCGGCGCTCTCGTGCTGTCGTTTACGTTCGTACCGGCGGCTGTGGCGATTTTTCTCTCGCGGGGGTTTTCTCATGGGGAAAACGCATTGACCTCCCTTGCGAAACAAGCCTACGGGGTTGCGCTTGTCCCTGCCCTCAAATACAAGCGATTGGTGGTAGTGACCGCATTGGTAGCGGTCGTGGTGACATCTCTCGCCGCCACGCGCATGGGTCGCGAATTCATCCCCAACTTGGATGAAGGGGATGTGGCGATCCACACGTCCCGTATTCCCGAGATAAGCCTCACCCAGTCCCTGGAACTGCAAGGACTCATGGAAAAGACCATCATCGAGAAATTTCCCCAGGTGATACGGGTCTTCGGTAAGGTCGGCACATCGGAAATCGCCACTGAGCCCCATCCTCCCTCTATCGGTGAGAACACGATCATGTTGAGGCCCCGTGAAGAATGGCCTGACCCGAATATCCCCAAGACCACCTTGGTGAAACAGATCGAAGAGGAAGTGAACAAGATACCGGGTACGAACTCGGAATTCAGCCAGCCCATCCGCATGAGGTTCAACCACCTGCTGGCCGGCGTACGGAGCGACGTTGCGGTAAAGGTCTTCGGCGACGACATGGACGTCATGCTCAAAACCGCCGAAGAAATCGCTCGGGTGATCAACCTCATCCCCGGCGCCTCGCACGTAAAAGTCGAGCAGGTTTCGGGCCTGCCCATACTCTCGGTGCAAATGAAGCGCAACGAGATGCGGCGCTATGGGCTGAACGTCTCGGAAGTCCAGGAAATCGTGGAGATGGCCGTGGGCGGCAAGACGGCAGGGGTAGTCTTTGAAGGTGACCGGCGCTTCGATATTGTGGCTCGCCTGCCCGAGGCGCTGCGCACGGATATTCAGGCCCTCAAGATGCTGCCTATCCCCTTCGGGAAGGAAGAATCCTTTGAGGGGATTCTGTTGGCCTCCGCAGTTGCGCCGGAACGCAAGCGACCTCAACTCTACACTACGCTGGATTCCGTTGCGGACATCGTTACCGTGACCGGCCCGAACCAAATCAGTCGAGAGGACGGCAAGAGACGCGTTTCGGTGACCGCCAACGTTCGTGACCGTGATCTGGGCTCATTCGTAGAAGAGGCCCAAGAGGTCATCCGAACACAGGTGAAGATCCCGGCAGGCTATTGGATAGCCTGGGGCGGCGAATTCGAGCAGCTCCTGTCCGCGGCCAAGCGCCTTCAGGTGGTGATCCCCATAGCCTTGTTTCTCATCGTGATCCTGCTGTTCGCGGCATTTGGGTCCCTGCGGCATGCGCTCCTGGTCTTCACCGGAGTCCCTCTTGCCCTAACCGGTGGAGTGGCCGCCCTGTGGCTGCGGGACATCCCCTTGTCCATAACCGCTGCCGTGGGATTTATCGCCCTGTCCGGCGTAGCCACGCTCAACGGCCTGGTGATGATTACCTTCATCAACAAGCTACGGGAGGAAGGCGTCGCTCTCAATGAAGCGATCATGCAAGGGGCGCTCACGAGACTACGCCCGGTGCTCATGACCGCGCTCGTGGCCTCGGTGGGATTTATCCCCATGGCCATTGCAACCGGCGCCGGAGCGGAAGTCCAAAAACCACTGGCCACCGTGGTCATCGGCGGGTTGATCTCCAGCACGCTCCTAACCCTCGTTGTCCTGCCGGCCCTCTACGCCCTCGTCGAGAACCCAAAATCCGTATTGAGCGGCAAGAAGAACTAGGCCAAGACGTACTTAAATAAATAATATTGGGGAGAACCTTCTTGAAAGAAGTTTCTCCCCAAACCCCTCTCCACGAACTTTTACAATTGCCTAAAGTGGCATTTCTCAAGGAGAAATACCGTTTTAGGCGATTATCACGAGCTTCTTAGAAGGAGGTTGGAAAAACCTGCTTTGCAAAGAGATCCACCAATCTCACTTCTGTGACAGCACATTGATATAAGAAGAGAAATCGCCATTTCTCAAGAAGAAAAATGCCTTATTTTGCCAGGATCACTTATTTCAAGCGCTTACCCATAGAGGTAACCATCACAGCACTGGAGACGTTTATGAAAAAAGGCTTCGTCGTAATTACTGGATTGATTCTACTAACGGCCGCTCCCCTTCTCGTGAGAGCGCAAGGCCACGGACACGGCTCATCATCGAGCAAGGTCCCCAAAAGTGAGAGGGTCTTTTGTTGTCACGACAAGAATAATTGCGACAACATCCATTCCAAGGCCGAGTGCGAGAAGGAAGGCGGCAAGGTAGTAAAGAGCTGCAAGGAATGTAAGTAGGTTCGAGTTAAGCGGTGCGGCGAACAACTCGTCGCATTGCATTCTCTTATACGAATGCGCATTCAAAGAATTCAGATTGGAGAGAACCTTCTTGGAAGAAGGCTTCTCCTCAATCTGCATTCTTCAAACCGACGCCTACTTTGAGAAGCCTCGCCAGCCGCTCGGCCGCTTCTTCGATGAGCATTGGGGCGTTTTCCATGCACTCCTGGAGGCTCATGGGCCGCGGAGGTATGGAGAAGATAGCGTCCATCCCGTGCCGCAGGACCTCTTCGGAGCCGTCAAGCAGGCCGCCGGATAGACACACGACGGGCTTGCCGTGGCGTTTAGCCCTTGCAGCCACACCCATGGGCGCTTTCCCGAAGGCCGTCTGGAAGTCCGTGGCGCCCTCCCCTGTTATTACGAGATCCGCCGTTTGGACCAGGGAATCGAAACCGGTAACATTGAGGACGACATCCACACCGGGACGAAACTCGGCGTCCGTGAAGAACATGAGTCCGGCTCCGAGACCTCCCGCGGCTCCTGCGCCGGGGCGAGACGCTATGTCTTTCCCTGTACCTTGAAAGGCTATCTCACCAAAACGTTTCAGCGCGTTATCCAATTGAGCGGCCACCTCCGGTGTGGCCCCCTTTTGGGGACCATATACCAAGGAAGCCCCTCGCGGGCCTATTAAGGGATTGTCCACATCACAGGCGACAATAAGCTCCGTTTCTTTTAGGCGAGGGTCGAGGCCGGCGGTTCGCACTTCCGAAAGGTTCGCCAAAGCGGCCCCACCCGGAGACAACTCCTTGCCGTCGGAGTCTAGGAAAGAGACCCCCAGCGCTTGAGCCATGCCCGCCCCACCGTCGTTGGTGGCGCTGCCGCCTATCCCTAAGATGATGCGACAAAAGCCTCTATCCAGGGCGGCTTTTATCAGCCGGCCCGTTCCCAGGGTTGTGGTGATTCGTGGGTCACGTTCCTGCGGGGAGATTAACGACATCCCTGACGCTGCGGCCATTTCAATTACCGCGGAACGACCATCCCCGAGTGCTCCCCACGTAGAGCGAACGGGCCGCCCCAAAGGCCCTGGGACTTCTTCGGTGAAGAGCGTTCCCCCTGTGGCGAGAGCCAGCGCCTCGACAAATCCTTCTCCGCCGTCCGCGATGGGAATTTTCACGATCTCGGCGTCCGGGAAGACCCGCAATACTCCCGCTTCGATGGCCGACGCCACTCTCAGAGCGGACAAGCTACCCTTATAAGAATCAGGGGCTATGACAATACGCATGGTGAGGGCTCCGAGTCTACGTTACATTATAACGGAATGCGTTGGGACAATGCCACTTTCGGCAATTGCAAAATGCGCATGAAAGTCTATGGTCCGGAATGTGCCGTACAACGACAAGATAAGACTTTCATACTTCGTTGTGATGATAAGTCACGGTCGTTCTTGGAGAGGGCTTTGGGACCCATCCTTCTTTCCGAAGGTTCTCCCCAATTGTACCTTTTTGAGTAGGTGTTGGCGTTAGTAATCCAAATTCACCACATTCAGGGCGTTTTTCGTGATGAAGTCGCGCCTTGGTTCAACTTGATCTCCCATGAGGATGGAGAAAATCTCGTTGGCCTTCACTGCGTCGGACACGGTCAATTGGCTGATGCGCCTGTTTTCGGGATTCATCGTAGTTTCCCAAAGCTGGTCCGCGTTCATCTCTCCGAGGCCTTTGTAGCGCTGGATGGTGACATTCTTTCTACCGTGTTCCAGGACGGTTTCCACGAGCTTGGTGAATGAGAATACCTCGGTGAGTTTGCCGTTCACCTCAAACTTGAACGGCGGTTTGCCGATGGTCTTCACCTTGTTGATGATGGAAACGATCTCGTCAAAGGAGGGGGACTCCGTAAGATCGAAATTCATAATCGTGCTGCGAACCAGGCCGTTTCGTGTGGACTTCACGACTATAAAGTACTTGGATTCTTCAACATCCTTTTCCACATTCATGGTCATAGGCAGGATTTCCGGATGGCCGAGTTCCAGCCGCGTGGTGACTCGCCTGCCAAGCTCCACGAGTTCTTCCTCGTTGTTGAGGCTTTCAACGGTGAAGCCTTCAGCCACAAAGGCCTTGAGCACAGACCGATCCATATTCTTGCGATCATAGAGATCGAGGATCTTTTCCAACCTGAGGGTATTCTTGATGATGTTCCCGAGCATACCCGACTCGAGGTGGGTTCCGTCTCCGCTGAGAACCTTAATGTTTTCCAGGCCGTTCTTGAGGATGAGGTCTTCCAGGGCGCTTTCATCCTTGATATAGGATTGCTCTTTCCCTTTCTTGATCTTGAATAGCGGCGGTTGAGCGAAATAGAGATACCCGCGGTTGATGATCTCGGGCATCCACCTGAAGAAGAAGGTAAGCAGCAGTGTGCGAATGTGGGAGCCGTCCACGTCGGCGTCAGTCATAATAATGACTTTGTGATACCGAATCTTCGAGATGTCGAAGTCTTCCTGACCGATCCCCGTTCCCAGGGCGGTGATAAGCGTCCGGATCTCCTGATTTTGGATAATCTTGTCGAAACGGGCTTTTTCCACATTAAGGATTTTACCCTTGAGCGGCAACACCGCCTGGGTGCGCCTATCTCTCCCTTGCTTGGCCGAGCCGCCGGCGGATTCGCCCTCGACGATAAACATCTCGGACTCTTGGGGATCTTTCTCTTGGCAATCGGCCAATTTCCCCGGCAGAGCGCTGGATTCCAGGGCGCTCTTGCGTCGCGTCAGCTCTCGGGCCTTCTTTGCGGCCTCTCGAGCGCGGCTTGCCTCTACGGCCTTGCCGATGATCCACTTGGCGGTTTGCGGGTTTTCCTCGAAATATTGAGCCAATTTTTCGTTGACGAGCTGCTGAACAATCCCCTTGATGTCGAGATTCCCGAGCCGCGACTTGGTTTGGCTGTCGAACTGAGGCGTGAGCATCCTAACGCTCAGGACGGCCGTGAGCCCTTCTTTGAGATCCTCGCCGCTTATGCTGATCTGGTTTTTGCCGTTTTTGAGGAGATTATTCGAGTTCGCGTAGTTGTTGATAGTGCTCGTGAGCGCCGCACGAAACCCGGACAGATGGGTGCCGCCCTCAAAGGTGTTGATATTGTTGCAATAGGAAAACACCGTCTCCGAATACCCGTCGTTGTACTGTATAGCGCATTCGACGACGTTGCTGTCCTTTTCGCCGTAGATGTGTATGGGCGGGCTGTCCATTGTCTTTTTGGCTTGATTCAGGTGCTCGACAAAGGAAACCAATCCACCTTCGTACTCGAAAACCGCGGTATTCTTTTGCGAACGCTCGTCCTCGAATGTGATGCGCAGTCCCTTATTGAGAAACGCCAGCTCCCTGAGCCGTGCGGTGACGACGTCATGACTGATTTCGCTGTCGCCGAAGATCTCCGGGTCCGCTTTGAACGTGACCTTGGTGCCTGTGCGCGTGGTGGAGCCCACTATTTCCAAGTTGGTTGCGGGTTTGCCGCGTTTGTAGAGCTGCCGGAATACGTTCCCATCGCGGCGTATTTCCAGCTTCAGGTATTCGGACAGGGCGTTCACCACTGAGACGCCCACCCCGTGAAGGCCGCCTGAGACCTTGTAGCTGTCGCTGTCGAACTTACCGCCGGCGTGCAGCACGGTCATGACCACTTGCGCGGCGGGTATCTTTTCCGTGGGGTGCATATCCGTGGGGATGCCGCGGCCGTCGTCTTCCACGGTCACGGAGGAATCCAGGTGTATCGTCACGGAAATATTCTTACAGTAATCGGCCAACGCCTCATCAACGGAGTTATCAACCACTTCCCAGATGAGTTGATGCAATCCTTCCACCGAGGTATTGCCGATATACATACCCGGAGTGTTCCGAACGGCTTCGAGACCTTCAAGGACTCGTATCTGTTCTGCGCCGTATTGATGATGTTCTTCCACTGTGCTTGATCCCTTTGTTCGTTCACCAAACTTGAGGCGGCTCTGCGCCCGTTGCAACCCGGAGTGGAGACTTATCTTCCTTCCGGACCCCATACGTGATTCCCGGTGAACGATTCCCTTTGTTATTTGCGCATAGGCATAACGAGATTGAAGTAGTTTTCCGGCGGTTCCGGTCTAAGAATGATAGGGCCGCCGCCAAGGTGAAACTCGAGACTCACGTGCTCTGCGTCAAAGACGTGAAGGGCTTCCAAGAGATAGAAGACGTTTGCGAAGATGTCGAATTCTTCGCCGTCGTACTCGACGGGGATGGCGTCTCGTGCCTCCCCCAAGTCCGGATGGCTACCACTGAATTCCATTTCACCGGGGCGCACATTGATGGCGATTCCCTTATTCAAATCGGATGCAAACACGGCGATGCGACGCAGGGCTCGCACAAGATCCTGTTTTGTTATGATCACCTTGTTGTCGCCGGGGGCCGGGATCACCTTTCTGTAAGGTGGATATTCTCCATCAATGAGGCGTATGCTCATCATGAGGCGTTCGGTTTTCATGAAGATGTTTTTTGTCTCAAATCCGAGAAAAATATC